>JBJEYJ010000140.1:0-7026 GCA_051886655.1 Bacilli bacterium
CCATCATTATAATCATTAAAATCACTATTATAATAATCACTAAAACCTACTCCAATATAATTATTTTTATCTTCAATAACAGCACTATTAACAACTGTATAAAAAACAGAATCTTTTCTATTTAAATAATACTTAATTCCAAAATAAACTAATTCTGCTACTAATAATACTACTAACACAATAATTATTATTTTAAATATTTTTCTTTGTTTATCACTCATAATTAACATCTCCAAAAGAAGAAAAATAGTATGTAAACAATATACAAAATATCATACTATTCCCCTTATTTTTAATTAATAATTAAACTTAATTATATTATTTTTCTTTTTTCTTAGGATCTTTTGCTTCTAATTTTTTTGTAATTTCTTTTGTTGCTTTAATAGCACTTTTTCTTAAATCTTCAATTGCTTCATTAACTACTGGTGTAGCTTTTTCTTTAGCAAGAGCAGAAACTTCATCTATTTTATTTTTCAAAATTTCTGCTTTTTCTTTAGCTATTTCAAGAACTTTTTCTTTATCCAAATCTTTTATTTCATCTCTTATTTCTTCTATTTTTTCTTCAATTTGAATTCTAAGGTCTTCATAATCAATTTCTTTTGCTTTTTTAGCTAATTCATCAAGCTTTTCTCCTAAAATTTTTCTTGTTTCACTACCTTTTCTTGGCGCAAACAAAATACCTAAAGATGCCCCTAAAGCACCACCTGCAACCAAAGCTCCTAATGTTTTCTTTTTCATATTTTCTCCTCCTTATTTTTTCTTTTTAAATATTTTTTCAATCATTGTAAGTACTTTACCAATAACTGTCTCACTTATTAAAGTAATTGAATCAGTTACAGTATCAATAGCAGTAAATACACCATTAACACTTTTAAGTTTTTTTTCAGTATCATCAAGTATTACATTAATTTTATCAACTGTATATAATAATTTTATGCTGATAACGATTAAAAATACTACCAAAACTGAAACAAGAACTAAAAGTATTGTAAGTAAAAATCCATTAGCACCCATCTTTATTCCTCCTTATTTACTTTGTTTCATACATCATATCAATCAAATCATAAAGATTTTTTTCCTCAGGTTCTTCCCCATCACTTTTCATACCCAAATCAGAATCTGCTATCTTTTTAACTTTTTTAATCTCTTTAGCAGTTTTAGGTTTTAACTGTTCTTTTGTAATTTCAAGTTCTTTAGTAGATTCCAACTCTTTTTGAGTCTTAATTTCTTCCTCTACCTTTTGACTTAATTCTTTATTCTTTGTACTTCTAGTAGATTTCTTTACTTCCATTTCTTTTTCTTTAGCACTATCTTTATAATCAACATTATATTCAAGTCCTAAATCATCAAAATATTCCTCAGCATCTCCAAGTGTTATTTTTGATATTGCCGGAGCATCATCATTTTTCATATCATATAAAAGACCTAAATCATCATCTTCTTGAACACTTTCTATACCAAAAGCCTTTTGTCTTACAGTATCTAAAGTAACCTCTGGCTTCTTCTCTTTAGCAAACATTTCATTAAAAGAAGAAACTTCATCATTTCTAGGCTTTTCCAAAACAGGACTCACTCCTACAAAACCATAAACTGGAGATATAACTGGAGAAGGTTTAAATTTTTCCCTAGGTTTTTCATCCTTATAACCACCATATAAAGGTTTCTTAGGTTCTTCTCTTTTTATCGTTTCTTTCTTCGGAGCAAGTTTCTTTTCCTCCATAACAAAATCTTCTTCATTAAAAATAACTGGAGTCTTACGATGTTGTTCTCTCCTAAGTGGTTTTTGCCCAATTTCTTCATCCTTTGGAAGTTCTATCTTTTTAGGAATTGTCTTTTCAATATCAATTTTCTTAACAACTTCAGTAACTGGAACTTCTTTTTTTACTTCTTCTAATTCCTCATTACTTTTTTCAAGTTCTTCAAACTCATCATCTTCAAAAATTGCATTTTTAAGTTTTTCTAATAATTTCATATTTACACCTCTTTAGTCTGAAGATTCCATTTCAATGACATCTTCATCATTTTCAGAATCTTCTTCATCATAAACCCCATATTCTTCAACATATTGCAAGAAATTATCTGCACTTTTTTCAGGTCCTAACAAAGTAAATAGTTCAGAATCATACACAAGAGCATTAGACCCTATCATACTATCAATTATTTTATAGTTATAATCTATACTCTTAAGAATTATCAAACTATCCGCAATGGCATTTTTTACATCATTAGTAATTACTTCTATTTTAGCATAATTATACATTACTTCAACTAAATAACCACCTTTAGAGTCACTTACTAAAACATAACCTGTTAAATTATTATAATCTATATCTCTATTATAAACATAATTTTCACTTAAAACATCATATCTATTTTGTTTTTTATTATAATAACTAATAAGATCAACATACAAATAATACTTATCACCTTTAGAAAATAGAATATCATTACCATTTAGATCCCCAATCATAGTCATATTCTGTGGTAAATATAATTTATAACCCTCCAAATAAGTATTATTCTTTAACTTTTTCTCTTCTAAAGTTTTATCAACTATCTGATCATAACTCAAATCTTTCAAGTTAGTACAACCAGTAAGAACAAATAAAGCTAGTATTAGCACTACTATTACATACCTTTTCATACTCACCTCTTCTATTATAACAAAACATTAATTATTTTCAAAACTTTTTACAGCCTTTAGCATATAAATTTTACAACCCTTACTAGAAAATTTTTTCTCGTATTCTGTCATAACATTATTATAATCTTCTCTTTTATGTAAGTCTAGTGATAAATCAATTATTTTATAATCATAATCAAGTAAAGATAAAACTGAATATTCAAACAAATCACTATTATCAGTCTTAAAAACAATTTTTCTATCACCTAAAAACATTATATCATATTTTTTTAAAAATCTAAAGTTAGTTAATCTTCTTTTTTCATGTCTTTTCTTTGGCCAAGGATCAGAAAAATTCAAATATAAAGTATCTACTTCTTCAAAAAGTACTTCATCTACCTTCGAAGCATCATAATTAATAAGATATAAATTATCAAGTTTAGGAAGTTTTTCCATCTCTCTTACCCCAATTGCTAAAACACTATCTTGTTTTTCTATTCCTATAAAATTTATATTTGGATTTAATTTAGCCATTTCATAAATAAAAGTACATTTACCAGTTCCTATTTCTACACATATCTTATTATCATTATTAAACTTACTTTTCCATTTTCCTTTATAAAAACTAGGATTATCCACAACATAATCACTACTTTTTAAAATTTCTTCTTTATTCTTTACATTTCTAATTCGCATCTAATCACCAAATAGTATTATACTATAGCCTAGTCATAAAATAAACCTTAGCATACAATAAAAATGAAAAAGGAGGAGGAAATATGCCTAATCAAATGCCATTTGGATATCAATCTTTGCCTAACAATACCTTTAATCCCGGTATACCTAATATGACAGTGCCTTTTCAAAACATGACAGAAACAAATAAAATAAATGAGCTTGAACAAAGAATAAATAGCCTAGAACAAAGAGTTAAATCTTTAGAAAGTAATGCTCCAAATAAACAAAGTTATGACTACCAAACAAGCATGAATATGATGTAATATGAATATAAAAACAAACTCTAAATATGTAAAAAAAAATGATATTTTCATCTGTACCCACGACGAACTAGAAGATAGACATAACTACATAAAAGATATAAAGCGTGCAAGTGCCATCATAGTAGATAAAGACATAAAAAAACAAGGAGAAATTCCTTTAATAAAAGTAAATAACACAAATGATGCTTTATATGATATATATAGTAATTATTACGAAAACCCTTTAAAAAATTTAAATATCATCGCCGTAACAGGAACAGATGGAAAAACAACTACTGCAAGTATTATAAAACAGCTCCTAGAAAATTTTGAAGAAACTGCATATCTAGGGACAAATGGATTTATTTATAAAGAAAAAAAAATAACAACAAAAAATACAACTCCTGCGATTAACACTATTTTAAAATATGCTTCCACTTTAAAAGAAGAAAACATCAAAAACTTAGTAATGGAAACATCAAGCGAAGGACTTCTTCATAACAGATGTCAAAACTTAAGATTTAAAAGAGCAATAATAACTAATGTAACCGGAGATCATCTAAATGTACATAAAACATTTGAAAATTATTTAAATTCAAAATTAAAATTATTTAAATTATTAGAAAAAGATGGAATTGCAATAATAAATACAGATGATATTTCTTATAACCATATAAAAAAAATGAAAATAAACACTATAAGTTACGGAAGTAAAAAAAATGCAGACTATAAAATAGAAAACATTAAAGAAGAAAAAAACAAAACAACATTTACACTAAAACATAAAGATAAAACCTTCAAAATAGAAAGTCCTTTACTAGGAAAATTCAATGTTTATAATTTAACCTCTGCAATTATTTGTTTAAATTCATTAGACATTGATTTAAAAGACATAATAAAAAACATTAAAAACATAAAACCAATAAGTGGAAGAATGAATATATTTTACACTAAAAAAAAGGCCCAAATAATCCTTGATTATGCTCACACTTTAAAATCTACTACTGAAATACTAACATTTGCAAACAAAATAAAAGAAGGAAAAATCATAACTGTTGTAGGAAGCGCCGGAGGAAGAGAAAAAGAAAAAAGAAAAGACATTGGAAAAATAGTAACAGAATTATCAGATGAAGTTATCCTAACAACAGATGACCCAAGATATGAAAAAGTAGAAAACATCGTAAAAGACTTAACAAAAACTTGTACCAAAAATAATTATATTTTCATAAAAAGTAGAAAAAAAGCTATAAAAACTGCAATTAAAAAGGCAAACCAAAACGACCTTATTTTAATATTAGGAAAAGGCACAGATAATTATATGGCTATTAAAAACAAATATAAAAAATATAGCGATTTAAAAATAATAAAAAAATACATATAACCAAAATATGTATTTTTAAATGTCAAGTTCTTCAAGAAAATTCTCACCTTTAAAAGGTTCAGTTCTTAATAAATCATTATAATTTTGTTGTCTCAAAACCTCGTAAACTACTATCGCAACACAGTTAGACAAATTAAGACTTCTAACATCCCCTGTCATTGGAATTCTCATACACCTATCAAGATTATTTTTAAGTTTTTTTTTATCAATACCAGAAGATTCTCTTCCAAAAATCAAATAAATATTTTCACTCTTTTTACTATAATCAAAATCACTATGAGCTTTTTTACCATATCTAGTAAAATAATAATAAATTCCAGGATTCTTCCCTTTAAAATCTTCATAGTTTTCATAAACCTTATAATCTAACTTATCAATATAATTAGCACCACTTCTTTTAATACTTTTCTCATCTAAAGAAAAACCAAGTGGTTTAATAAGATGAAGTTTGCTTCCTGTTGCAACACAAGTTCTCATAATATTACCAGTATTCTGAGGTATTTCTGGTTCAAATAACACTACATTTATCATAATTCATAACCTTCTAAAAAATCTTCTACTTGATCTATAGTAATTTTATTTTTTCCATTTGAACTTAAAACATCTACAATTTTTCCTTGATTAAATATAAGAAGTGTCGGATAAGAATAAACTTTCTTTACTAAATCATCACTTTTATACTTAGAATAAACTTTATCAAGCAATCCACTATTATCACTTGAATATCCTAAATTAAGATAAACTATTTCTTCAGTCAAATTATTATCCTTAACAAAACTTGCAAATTTCTTTTCAAAACTTCTACAAATATCTTCATCAGTAGTACACATATACATAATAAGTACATCTCTTTCTTTCAAAACATTATTCAAATTATTATATTCAACTTCTCTTAAAGTATCAGTTATAATAGGTTGACTAACTTTATTATTAATATATTGTCTATACCAAGAAAATAAATACATAGAAACAAGCAAAGTAATAACTATTATACTACCAAGTATTATATAATTTTTAACAGGAATCTTTTTATCAGTTTTTTTTGACTTACTATTAGCCACTATCATCACCTCATTATAAATATATTCTAACATAATAAATTTACTCTGGTAAAGATTTTATTAAAAAAACATTCTTTTTCTCACATTTTCAAAAGCATATTTAGAAGTTTTACCATAAAATTTTTCTAGTAAATCTAAATATTCATAAGGATTTTCATTATCCTTATTAGAATATATCAAACTAAATTTATCAAGTAATTCCTTTGAAATGCCTAAACTAGATAAATACTCCAAATAAACATAATAATCCCCTATTGATAATTTCGATATTTCACCACCATATAAATAGTCTAAAATCATCATAGTATAACAATATAAATCAGTATTTTCATCTGCTTCATAAATTCCTCCAATATTATTATTAACTTTTTTATATTTAGGAACCTCTGAAATAAAAGATTTTTCATTTAAATACTTAGAAGGAGAAGATAGACTATTACCTATTCTAGAACTATCCATATCAACAACATTTATTCTATCAGTGTTTTTATTTAAAACAAAATTAGAAGTATGTAAATCATTTAAATAAAAATTAGGTACATTTTTATAAATTCTTACTTTTTTTAACTCCTCAAGTATTTCCCCAACTTGCTTTAAATATAAAATCTTTTCTTTAGTACTAAATTCACAAGAATTAAGTATGGTCTTTAAATTTATATTTTCAACATAAGGCATAGTAAAACCAGATACTTTTCCCTTAACAGAAACAAGTTCTTCTGGAAGTATCAATTCTTCAATATCAATATCATCACTTTTATTGATTTCTTCATTAATTATATAAAGTTTATTACTAAAAACTTCCCCTTCATCAATAAAAAGTTTTTTAAATACTTTTTTGCTTTTATCCCACTTATTTTTACTTTCAAAAATAAATATTTCGGATTCAGTATTTAAAATATCAGAAGGTAAATTAAGCTTATCAAGAAAAGAAAGCTTTTTTTCAGATATATTTTCAACTTTCATACTATCCCCTCTTTTTCG
>JBJEYJ010000141.1:0-1669 GCA_051886655.1 Bacilli bacterium
TCACGACATTCAAGTGCTACATAAGGGAGATTGATTGTAACTACCCCTTTGTTAACTTTAATACTTTATATTACTATAAAGAATAGACTATCTCTTCAACAATTTCTTGTTGCCACGTACTTCGGATTGTGCTAATCTCAACCCTACATGCTTACACTCATCAGCATTAGTCGTTACACCTTCAATTAAGCTCGGCACGGTATTATCCATTTCAGGAACTCCACCGTTAGCAAGATTTCTCTCACACCCTTTTAGCATAGGTTCTCGTGGTTTAAGGACACCTTAACAATGGGTCAAGCGTCCATAGAATTTGGCTTTAGAAGGTGTATTATATTTAACTTCATATTTGCCATCTACAATTTTTATGTTTTTAATTACTCCTTTGTTTTTTACTGTAATGGTTTCACCATTTTTAAACTTTTCATATATTTCGCTTATTTTCATTTATATACCTCTACATCTTTATGATTTTTTTGAAAATTCTCTTTAATATAAAACAAATCGCCATTTTCAATCCTTGAAGTTATAATTATAGGTATTTTTTCTTCAATTAAAAAATTATATTTATCAGTCCAATTATAGTTTTCATAAGGAGCAGTTGCGATTGGTTCATTATCTTTATTGAAAAAACAATCACCTTTTAATTCTACATAAGTATCATCATTTAAAATATGAAAATCATAATAATATGATCTATATTTTTGTTTTGTATTATCAAAATATTTTTTATGATATTTTTTGTTATATTCAAATTTAATACCATTATCTTGTAACCAAAAATAATAATAAATTTCAGGTTTAGAATCAAAATAGATTATTTTATCATTTATTTTAACTTTCCATTTTTTATTTGAAGTTAATGCCTGTTTCTCTCTTATTTCTGGTACTTGGGCTATATATTCATAACCATATTTATCTATACAAGTTTCTTTAGATTTTTTCTTTGATTCTTCATCTTGAAACCCTTTAATACGAACACCAAAGTTTTTTAAATTATTTTCTTCTCTATGTTGTTGGATAACTTCATAAAAATTTTCGCCAAATTTATCTTCCAAAGTTTTTTGCATCTTTTTTCTAAGTTTAGGCGATTGTGTAGTATATTCATAACCATGTTTCTCAAACATAGTTTGTCTTCTTTTTGTTTTAAATTCTTCTGAAATCATCCATTCTGCAGTTTTACAATGTCTGAACCATCCATAATTAGGATTAGTTTTTTTAATTTCCAGTTGTTTTTCAACACCTCTACAGGCTCTACAAATAAAATAATTTCGTTTTATTACAGATTGATAACGTAGCATTTGTTCTTTATGACATTTACTACATACAAAATAAATTTTATCATTTTTATTTAAATTGGAAGATTTTAATTCTTCCATACTTTTATTCCATTTAATATCCATATATTTCTCCTTTAACGAGGTTACCACGCCTCAATATATTATTTATAATATGAGTTAGAATACTACTATGGATAATAGTATTCAGCATTGGTGGCATCAATGTTGTCCTCATAATTATTATTCTATCTCCAAATCAGAATATTCATTATAAGTTATTACTTCTTCACGTTTTGGGTCAGTCCAAACAGATAGAATACTTCTGCAACCCATTGTAGGGAAGCAATAGCCATTACCCTTCTTATCTTTCTTCCATTCTTTCATTACCTTTT
>JBJEYJ010000142.1:0-1802 GCA_051886655.1 Bacilli bacterium
TTTTAACTTTCGAATATTTTTTTATTTTGTTTTAATCTTTCTAAATTTGGACTTATTTCAATTGCTTTGTTTATATAATATAATGCTAGTTCCTTTTCATTTTTATAATAATAACATAGTGATAATAGATCATATATTGTGTGATCATAACTAAATGTTTCGTTTATATATGTTTTATTATTTCTTTTTATGTCTAGTGCTTTGTTACATAAATAGATTACTTTGTTATAATCTTTTTCTGTGTAATTTAAAAGGGCTTTTTCTACATAAGGATCTCTTAAATAAGGTGCTTCTTTTATTGCTTTTTCATACCAAATATTAGCTTGTTTATAATTGTTTTTTCTTAAATAACATCTTGCAATGAATCTCATTGAAGCGCATCTTTCATCTTTCCAAGTAGCAGTTTCTAGTTTTAAGTGTTTTTTAAGTGTTTTTATAGCTTTATCATTTTGATTGTAATACATATATTCTCTTCCTAGATAATGCATGTTGCGATCATCATTAGGATTTTCTTTGATTGATAATTCTAGAAGGGGTAAGTAACTACTTCTTGATTTTTCTTTGTCAGGATAGTGATTTAGTGTTATTTTATCTATTGTTATTATGTTTTCTTTATTGTCTGTGTTTTTTAAAATTTCGTGTACAGGATAAATCCATTTGTAATTTTTTCTAGTGTGTATTTTATCTAAATAATAGCTAATTTTTGGATTATTATATTCATCTAAATACCAGTTATAATTATATTTTGCTCTTGTTGTGTTTTGTTTCCAATGTTCTTCTAAGTGTTTACGCCATCCTTTTTGAAAAATTTCGTCTAGATCTGTGCAGACGCATATATCTGTATCTAGTGGTACTAAATCTAGAGATTTATTTCTTGCTATATCAAATCTCCATGGTTTTATTATTTCTTGTTTGACGTTTATATTATGTGATTTTAGTTTTTCTATTGTATTATCAGTAGACCCTGTATCTAGTACATATATTTCATCGGCTTCTTTCATTGATTCGTACCATCTGTCTACAAATTTTTCTTCATTTTTTGAAATTGCATAAACTATTATTTTATATTTTTTCATAAAAATAATTTCCTTTCGATATATTTTTTTATAAAGAGCTAATCTTATTTTATGTAGATTAGCTCTTTTAATAATTTGAGTTTTAAATTATGCTACTATTAATGATACATCATCTAAGTCTAAAGATTGATTTCCTTCAGCTGTTACTGAAAACTTTAAAGTAATTGCGGTAGTATTAGCAGGTGATTTGGTAGTTATTAGTTGGTAAAATTGAAATTCTCTATTAGCAGTAGGGATGTCTTGACTTCTTATAGTAATTGTTCCTCCATTTACTGGTCCAGAATTAGTTTCAAATGTAACTGTTGCAGTTAAGCCTACTTGACTTCCTTCGCCACGTGCAAAGAATGATAAAATATAGTAACAATTTTGATCGGTTACAGTGATTGTTTGTTCAATTGCAGATTTATCTTCAATATTTACTGCTTTTGTTCCACTGTGTACTCTTCCTTGATTATTAATTGATTGTACACCATTTGGATTAGTGGCAATCCAATTTGAAGGTTTATTATTAGTTGTGCTTTCCATATCTCCATTTACAACGAGTTGTCCAACTGATTTGCATGTACAAACACAAGTGCCAGTTGGCCCGGTAGGTCCAGTAGGCCCGGTAGGTCCGGTAGGTCCAGTTGGTCCGGTAGCACCATCTTGGCCATCTTCTCCATCAAAACCTCTAGGAATTACAAAATCAAAAGTGTGATTAGGCCCACCAGTGCTATCTGTTACAGA
>JBJEYJ010000142.1:1902-6896 GCA_051886655.1 Bacilli bacterium
CCAGTTGGTCCAGTTGGTCCAGTAGGTCCGGTAGGTCCTCCTGCAGGTCCAGTTGGCCCCGTTGGTCCAGTAGGGCCAATAACTCCAACAAAGTTTATATTTTTATGCGGAAATGGTTTTTTCCCACAACTATTATTATTTTCTCTCATTATTCTCTCCTTTCTTTATATAATATGAAAAAATGTTTTCTATTTAAATAATAATTATCTAGAAATTGAAATAATTATAAAATTTGATTATAATAATTACGAGATATTTAATGTTTGTTTAATTAAAAAATGTTAATTTAATGATGGTGATTTTTATGAGAATTTTAGTGATTGAGGACGAATATAACTTAGCAGATGCTATATGCACAAGAATAAAAAAAGAAAAATATACTGTTGATATGGCTTTAGATGGAGAGGAAGGATTAGATAATGCTCTTTCTGATATTTACGATTTAATAGTGTTAGATATTATGCTTCCTAAAGTAGATGGTATTGAAATATTGAGACAAATAAAGGCTAATAAAATAAAATCTAAAGTTATAATGTTAACAGCAAAATCAGAACTTGAAGATAAACTTTTAGGTTTTGATAATGGTGCAAATGATTATGTAACTAAGCCTTTTCATATTGAAGAGTTAATAGCAAGAATTAATGCTCAACTTAGAATTGATAGCAATCAAAATTTAAATAAGTATATTGAATTTGGTGATTTGAGATTAGATATAAAAAAATCAAGTTTATTGTGCAGTAAAACTGGTGAATCAATAGATATTGTTTGTAAAGAATTTTTATTACTTGAATATTTTATGAAAAATCCAAATCAAATTATTTCAAAAGAACAAATATATGATAAGATTTGGGGTATTGATAATACTTCTTTATCAAATAATTTAGAAGCATACTTGTCTTTTGTTAGGAAAAAGTTAAAAGTAATTGGATCTAGTGTTAATATAAAAGCAATAAGAGGATTAGGTTATAGAATAGAGGAATAATTATGAGAAAGTTAAAGTCTAAAACTTTTTATACAATTTTTGGAATTATATCTTTATTTTTAGTTATAGTACTGGTGTTTTATAATGTTCAAAATTATAAAAAGGAATATGATTCTATTAAGAATAATTTAATAAGAATGAATGATGTTTTTAATGAAAAAAGATTGAAGAAGGTAAAACCAAAGGATAAAATTGATAGTAAAAACAGTTTAAATAATAGAATAGTAATGGATTATGAAGTTTATACTGTTATGTTTGATGATAGTTATAATATAATAGAAATTATAAATCATAGTGATAAAGAGTTAAGTTCTGATATTACAAATGTTGCTAATGAGATATTACAAACTTCTTCTAAAAATGGTTTAAATATTGGAAACTTATATTTTAGTGATTTTTCTTATTTAATAAATGACACGGTTCTTACTATTGTAGATAATTCTAGTGTTAAAAAAAATTTATTATTTAATTTATTAGTTTCAACTTTTTTGCTCGTTGTTTTAGAAATTATTACTTTTTTAATTTCTAGAAGGGTAACTAATTGGATAATAAAACCTGCGATAGATAGTTTTAATAAACAAAAAGATTTTATTGCGGATGCTTCTCATGAACTTAAAACTCCACTTGCAGTAATAATGGCATGTGTTGATTCTTTGGAAACTGATAGAAATAAGAAGAAATGGATTTCTAATATTAAGAATGAAATTGAGAGAATGAATAAGCTTATTGCTAGTTTACTTGAATTATCTAAATTATCAAGTGGAGTAAGTAAAGAGTTATATACTATGAATAATTTATCTAAAATTATAGAAAAAGCTTCTCTTACTTTTGAAAGCTTGGCTTATGAGAATAATGTTTCTTTGAAGATGGAGATTGATGATAATATTAGTTTTAATTGTAGTGCAGTAGAAATAAATGAACTTTTAGGAATTTTGCTTGATAATGCTATTAAACATAGTTATAAAGATAGTGATATTTTAATTAGTTTGAAAAAAAATAAAAATGATATTGTGTTAGAGGTAACAAATAATGGTGATGCTATTAAAGAGGAAGAATATGATAAGATTTTTGAGAGGTTTTATAGAGTAGATAAATCTAGAAATAGGAATGCTAATAGATATGGTTTAGGACTTGCTATTGCTAAGAATATTGTTATAAATCATGGTGGAAGCATTACTGTTTTTTCTAAAGATGGTTTTACAACTTTTAAAGTTTTATTTAAAAATAAAGGACATTAATAATTTTTTAATGTTCTTTTAATATTTGATTAATAAGATATTACCGTAGTATGAAAGGAGAAATGATATGTATATTTTAAAAAATGCTTGGCTATCTATAATAAGAAATAAAAGTAGAAATTTTCTTATTGGAATAATAGTTTTGGTTATTGCATGTGCTACTACAATTACTTTAGCTATTAGAAATTCTGCTAATGCGCTTATTGATTCTTATGAAAGTAAGTATGATATTACTGCTACTATTGGAATAAATAGAGAGTCTATGCGTGGTAAGATGCAAATGGATGGTGATATGACTTCAGAGGATAGGGAAAAGCAGAAGAGTGATATGTCAGAGGCTTTTAAGGAAGCTAGTTCTATTACAGTAGAACAAATTAAAGATTATGGTACTAGTCGTTATGTAAAAGAATATTATTATCAAGTTAATATTGGAGTAAATTCAGAAAAGCTTGAAAAGGCAAGTACAGAAATGGGTAATACTGGTGATACTAATAATTTTGATTCTGGCAAAAGAAAAGAAAAGTTTCAGAATATTTCATCTGGTGATTTTACTTTAGCAGGTTATTCTAGTCTTTCAGCTATGGAGGATTTTATAAATGGAAAGTATAAAATTACAAGTGGTGAAATAAGTGATGATATGGAAAGTAAAACTTGTGTTATTAATAGTGAACTTGCTACTTTGAATGATGTTGAAGTAGGGGATAAGATTACTTTTTTAAATCCTGATGATGAAGATGAAACTCTTGTTTTAACTGTTGGTGGTATATTTGAAGAAGAAAGTGATACTTCTGATTCTATGGGAATGTTTACTTCTTCTGCTAATACAATAATTACGAATGCTAGTGTTGTTAGTGATTTTGCTTCTAAAAATGATATTAGTAAATCAATAACTCCAACTTTTGTTCTTACTTCTAAAGATGTAATTGATTCATTTGAAGATGAATTAACGGATAAAGGACTTAGTGAGTATTTAGCTGTTTCAACAAATTTAGATGTAATTGAAGGTGCTACTAGTACTATTTCAAATGTAAGTACTTTTGCTGTAACATTTTTGGTGATTACGCTTATTATTGGAGGTATTGTTTTATCTGTTATTAATATGATAAATATTAGAGAGAGAAAGTATGAAATTGGAGTACTTAGAACAATTGGTATGAAAAAAAGATCACTTACTATGCAATTTGTTTTTGAACTTTTGATAGTATCTTTTGCAGCTTTACTTATTGGAGCTGGAGTTGGTTCTTGTTTAAGTGTTCCTGTGTCTAATTATTTATTAGAAAATGAGATTTCTAGTGCTGAAAAGCAGCAAGAAGATATAAATAGTAATTTTGGTGGTAATAAAGAAAAAGAAAAGTTTAATCAAGTATCTATAATTGAAGAGGTTGATTCAATTGATGCGGTAGTAGATATGAAAGTTTTATTAGAACTTTTAGGAATAGGAGTTTTACTTACTTTGATTAGTTCTTTAGCTTCAATGATGAGTATTCAAAAATTTTCACCACTTACTATTTTAAAGGAGAGAAGCTAATGGAAAAAGAGATATTAAAATTAGAAAATGTCAGTTATCGTTATGCTGATGAAGTAAGTGATTATTATGCTTTAAAGAATATAAACTATACATTTGAACTTGGTAAAGTTTATGCTATAAGAGGAAAAAGTGGAAGTGGAAAAACAACTCTTTTGTCTTTGATAAGTGGTCTTGAAACAAATTATGAGGGTATGATTACTTATGATGGTAAAGATTTGAAAGAAATGGATTTAGATAAGTATAGAAATACTTGTATAGGAATAGTTTTTCAAAGTTATAATTTATTACCTCATTTAACTGCTATTGAGAATATTATTTTGTCTATGGATATAAATGGTATGAAAATTAAAAATAAAAGAGAAAAAGCTTTGGAGCTTATGCGAAGTGTAGGATTGAGTGATATTTTTGCTAGTCGTAAAATATTAAAATTATCTGGTGGTGAGCAACAAAGAATTGCTATTGCAAGAAGTTTATCTTATGATCCAGATGTTATTATTGCAGATGAGCCTACTGGTAATTTGGATAAAGAAACAGAGGATGAGATTTTGAAAATTTTTAAAGAGTTAGCACATAAAAAGAATAAATGTGTCATTATTGTTACTCATTCTAAGAATGTTTCTGATAATTCTGATGTTTGTTATGATTTAAAAAAGGAAGAAGTTAATAAAAAGAAAAAATAGTATAGTAAAAAGCAAGATTTTGGTTCTTGCTTTTTGTTTTGTTTATTTAATTTGATCCTAGTATTTTGATTAATCTTTTTAGTGGGTATACATAAGCATCTACTGGATAATCTTTTAAATTGTTTGAATTAGAATTTACTAGAATATGATTATTTTCTATTTTGCTTACTATAGTTGAATGTCTATAAATATCGTTATAGCCAACTTGGATTACGTCACCAATTTCAGCATAATATAAATTGACATCTATTTCTCCACATATACCATCATTATTATTTTCTTTTACATAGTTATAAAAATAATCAACTCCAGTCCAAGAATAAGATCTTCCGCTTGCTGTTTGATATTCATTTATATTGCTATCGTAGTGTTTCCACTGAGAAGTTATATCATTACTATAGTCCATATCTATTCCACTGTAGTAAATGGCTTGTGAAACATAGTTTTGACAGTTTCCTCCTAGATTGCTATAGTCATCCCAGTAATCATTTCTTGTATTTATATAATTATAAGAGTATTCAACTGCGGATTTTCTATCGTAAGTTGTTAGGCAAGTTTTTTTAGCG
>JBJEYJ010000143.1:0-1643 GCA_051886655.1 Bacilli bacterium
TGTGACTTTCTAAGTTTTTACAAGTGTTTTTTATAAAAATATTAAAAAAGTTGCAAATTTGTTTAAATTTACGGCTTAAAACACGACTGAAAACACCAAAAACGCCTATTTTTTTAAATTTTTGGTGTTAAGATATTGATATATATTTGATAAAGTGCTAAACTAATTTTGTTGGGTGGAATTATTCACGCATAGTGCATAAATAATTCTAATTAGTTTAGTGGAACAGGCGGTTAAACAAGCATAGTAATGTTTACCTTCCTGTTTTTTCTTTAAGTAATAAACATATATTGGATTTTCTTTATCACATTTGGCAGATATAGTTACAATATTTCGACTACAATTAAATAATATTTTTCTAGCATATCTATTTCCACGTTTAGAAATAGGACCATGATAATTTATACTTTTTCCAGATTGAACTATTGTAGGATCTAATCCGCAACTAGCATTAATTTGTTTAATATTATTGAATCTGGTAATATCCTTCAATTCAGCAATTATTAAAGATGCAGATAAATCAGCTATTCCAAATATAGAAGCAATATTATCAAAATTTTTAGTTTGTTTAGCAAGTTTAATCATTTGATTTTTTACATCATCTTTTTGTTCAGTAATATCAATAATTATATTAGCTAGTTGTTTTAAATTATCAACATCTTTAGAATTTTCATTTACTCCAGGATAAGAATTTATAGCATATTCTTTGATAGTATTTGCTTTTCTTTTGTAATAGTTAAGGTGCCTATTATTAGTATTAGCCATGTTATAAGCAAGAGCATCAACTCTTTTTTCTTTAATAATATATGCATGTGGGAACTCTTTAATAAGATTTAATGCAGTTAAATCATAAATTTTTCCATCTTTAAAACATAATTCAAATTCTGGAAAACAAAGATGTAATAATTCTTTATAACGATTTTTATGTCTAGTTAACCCTTCGTCTAAATGATAATACTGTCTAGATAATTCATTTAATTTAGTATAAATTTCATCTTCAGTATAATTTCTATCAGGGATACTCCCTTTCCAAAATAGATTAGTTAATTTAATACAGTCTTGTTTATCAGTTTTTGTTTTTCTAATAGTATTAGTAATTTCTTTACCAATCAGAGGATTAAAGATAATAGTATGATAATTCTTTTCTTTAAAAAATCTTTCTGGTGCTTTGTGATAGATACTAGTTGCTTCCATAACAACAGTTAAATTATCTTTAATATTTAGTTTATTAATGTTAGAATCAATTAGTTCAAAATTCTTTTTATTATGAATATATTCTGTAGGTTCTAATAAAACTTCACCAATATCTGAAGATAACATAAACATGCTTTTTCCTTTAGCAACATCTAGTACTAAAACATACTTCATAAAATACTTCCTTTCCAAGTTTGACTCTTAGTGCTTACAATTATCTCATCATGCTGGTTATATGGATTCAATACCCCACTTTCTAAGACTAGATTAATAATAAGATAAGAGACGGGCAGTCACAAATATGGATTCAAAGACCCTTGATATAATCTGCCCAAACTCAAACGCGAATTTTTTATTCTTTCTTGTAAGAAAGAATAAAAAATATTCTATCATAAACTAATGAGTTTTTCTCTCATCAATTTACATCTTAAAGTATACATGATATAATT
>JBJEYJ010000144.1:0-1640 GCA_051886655.1 Bacilli bacterium
CTTCAATTCGCAAAATTCAAAACTTTCTTAATAAATATACCAATTAATCACTTTTACTGATATACTATATATAAATAAGATAGTATGTGGTAAAGGTGATTTTATGTTGAAGATAAATAATAAAGAAAGAGTTATTGAGGAAATGAATGAAAACAAAATAGAAAATATATTTAATATTATTCCAAATTTATCGGATAAAGTATTAGATTATGTTGAAGAAAAATATGCAATTAGTAAACTAATTAACGAAACTTTTGAAAGTAAAAATACTTATAAAACAGATATTACTCCTGCTCTTTTATTACTTTCAGGAGTTCAAGCAAGGATGAAACAACAATTTTCAATAAGCGAAGTTCCTCTTGCTTTGACTAGTCAAAATGTTATTGAAAACCTTGGTGTTAATATTAATTATGATGTTAATGATGGATTGTTAAAAGAATCAAATATAAGAGCTATTCTAAAAAAATATGAACAAGAGGACAAAAATCAAATAGAATTTAATAACTACTTTGTTAATTTTTTTAATGAGTTTATGAGGAAATTTTTGAGAGATTGTAATATTATTCCTAATATTCATATTTTAGATTGTAGTATATTAGACGTTAATTTAGATAATTCAAATTATGAAGGTAGTTCAGTTACATATAAAGGGGGAAAAAAGCTAAGAGGTTATAAAATAGGTTCTTTAAGAGGTGTTACTGAAAATGGTGGTATTATAGAAGAAGTATGTATGAGTACTGCCAGAGATCATGATTTTGGTATGAGTGAAGATATGATTAGAAATTCATCACACCTAAAATTTGGTGATTTTCTTTTAGAAGATAGAGGATTTATTGATATAGAACTATTTAAATTCTTAAATAAGAAAGGTGTTTTTGTTATTGTTCCTGCAAGAAAAAGTATGGATATATATGAAGAAGCAATTCAACAAGCTAAACAAAAAAACAACTGGCAAAAACATCCTAATTCAAAAAGAAAAGGACAAGATATAATGTTGGTAACAGATTTAGAAATGGCTTGGTTATCAGAAAGTGATAAGTCAAAAAAACCTTCAAAATTAGAATTGGATTATAAAATTAACTGTTGTGTAATTAGATTTGATAAAGAAGAGAATAAAGATGTTTTAACTGATGATGAAATATTATCAACTGATGAAAAGTATGCATATGCTTGTATTATAACTAATAATATAAATATTTCATGTGCTGAAATAATAAGATTATATGAAATGAGACCTGAAATTGAGGAAGATTTTAGACAATTAAAAGATTTTTGGGGGTTAAATACCTATAAAAGTACACAATATCATATTATAAGTTTCGTAATATTGGTAAGCCTATTAGGTTATAATTTTTATAAAGTTTATACTGAATCAGAAGAAGGTCAAAAGTATATTGGAAAGAGTTTAATTGTAGAAGAAAAACACGGATTATACATAGTTAAAGGTGTTAGAACAGCTGTAGTTACTAAACATTATTTTGCTATGTTTGAACAAGATGAACTCTTAGATTTATATGCTGAATTAGATAAAGAAAAAAGAGTATTGATAAAACAATATCTAACACTCTAAATTTTATAGTAACCTTTTTTTATATGTTCTTTGAAAATTTAGTCTTATTTTGAATTTTGCGAATTGAAGA
>JBJEYJ010000145.1:0-1618 GCA_051886655.1 Bacilli bacterium
ATAAAAAATGAATGAAACTTCGTTTCATCGCCATCTCCTATGGGAGATGTTTTTCTTTATCTGTTATTTTGTTATAATTATATTATAAGGATGATGTATATGAATTTTAATATTATCTGTACCGAAGATGATAAAGATTTTGTTAAATATAAAGATAAAATTAAAGATAGAACAGTTAAATTTACTATCAAGCAAATTTTTTCTGATTGGTGGAATTCTTTTCTAAATAATTTCCCTAATCTAAATATCAGAAATATCGTTCATAAAAATGTTAAGAAAATATTACAATGTAAAACTTTCGATTTAGGCTATTCTGAATACGAATGTCCTACTTGTCATAAAAATCTTATTGTTCCTAATACTTGTAAATCTAGATTTTGTTCTTCTTGCGGTAATAAATATAATGAATCTAGAACTATTTCTATCTTTTCAAAACTATTTAAACATCCACATAGACACGTTGTTTTTACTATTCCTAAAGAATTGAGAAAATTTTTTAGAGAAGATAGAAATCGAATTAATTACATTTTTGATGCTGCATCAATTACAATTAAATATTGGTTTAAAGAAAAATATAAAAAAAATCCACTTACACCTGCATTTATATCTATACTTCACACTTATGGTAGAAGTTTAATTTGGAATCCACATATTCATATGATTTTACTAGATGGCGGAGTTAGTAAAACAGGTCTTGTTAAAGTTGATTTCTTTTCTTATTCTTCATTTCGTAAACGATTTATGAAAGTATTGTTAGATTTATTAGAAAAAGATATTGGTAAAGAACAATTTAGAAAAATCAAGAACGGTTTATATTTAAGTAAAACTAACGGATTTTATGTGTATGCACCAAAATCAAAATTTAAAAGTTATGTAGAATTAATAAAATATGTTACAAGATATGTATCTAGACCTGTTATGGCAGAATCTAGAATAATTGATTATGATGGAACATATATTACTTTTTGGTATCAAAGACATGAAGATGACAAAATTGTTATAGAAAAGATACATGCATATGAGTTTATTTCTAGATTAATTATTCATATACCAGAACCCAATTTTAAATATATAAGATTTTATGGTGCTTACTGCAATACATCTAAATGTCATAAATCATTTCTAAAATTATTTAACGATAAATCAATTGAATTAAAGAAATACTTGAATAAATGGCGTAACAAAATAATAGTTAATTTTAATGTTGATCCACTTATCTGTCCAATATGTAAAACAAATATGTTATACTTAAAGAGTAATTACTTTTAAGGAGAAAATACATATGAAAAGAAAAAGAGAATTAATAGACGACATATTAGACCCAAATTATAATTTTGAAGACGATAATGAACCAGATGAAGAAATATTAACAAAATGTTTAAAATGCGGATTTGAAGAACCAGTACCTAGTTATATTTATAATGAATTTGGAAAGAAAAGATTTCATAAAGAAATTAAAAAGATAGTACCAACATTAAATTGCCAAAGATGTGATGTAGAAAAATTTATACCTAAAGAATATTTTAAAGACTAAATCTTTAAGATACTTTTTTGAGTGACCTAAAAAAATTAGGCCACTCTTTTTATTTTTATGCATTAAAAGCACTTTCCTTATAAA
>JBJEYJ010000146.1:0-1594 GCA_051886655.1 Bacilli bacterium
TAACAGGTACTAAAGAAAATAAACTTACTACAGGGTATGTTAAGATGAATTGTGCTGAAACTAAATTTAATGTTACTAATACTAAAGTTATGACTGATGCTGAAGGTATTGCTGCATCTGATAATGTTGCTACATGTACTTTAACTTCAGAAATGGTTGGTTCAATGACTGTTGGTTACGATGTTGCTTTATTTGATGTTGATTCTGATTATCCGGATGATGCATTATCTCAAGATAATGTTAAAATTCAGGTTTCTAAATCAATTGATAGTGGATCTACAACATATTTAGCTGGTACTTCTGCTACAGAAGGGGTAACAGTTGGTGCTTTAAAAGAATCAGCTGGTCTACATGACAAAAGTATAACAGCTTATAAATTAGATTCTGCTACTTTAAATGGTAATCATTCAGTTTTATATTCAATTAAAGCATGGGTTGCATCTGATACTGGTGCTAGCAATACAAGTTCTTCTAATACTTCAGGTGTATGTAGCGATACAACATATTCAAGTGAATCTACTTGTGAAGCTGCTGGGGAAATTTGGGGAACTAGTCAAACACAAACTCAAGCTGGATCAAGCTTTAGTTTCAAACTAAAAATTGGTGCTACTCAAGTATTATCTTAATGTATATAAAAAACAAGTTTAACTACTTGTTTTTTTTACAATTTCCTTACTTGATAGAGTAATCAATTTATGATAAAATAAAGCCAGTAAAGGAGACCTGTTATGAAAAAAATGAAATTATTTATAAAATTATTTATATGTTTTATTGCAATGCTCTTAACGATTTATTTTATTTATGAATACTATAATGATAAAAAAATTGATACAACATTAGAATATACTATGTCTGAAAAGAAAAATGATCTTGATGTTATTTCTAAAGAAAAAGAAAAGTATAATAATAACGATATAAAAGCTTTTCTAGAAATACCAAATGTTTTATCGCTTCCCATCGTTCAAAGTGATGATAATGAATATTATCTTAACCACAACCTATATCAAGAAACAATCAAAGCTGGAACACCTTTTTTAGATTACAGAATAAACTCATTAGAAGAAAGAAAACTTCTTATTTATGGACATAACAGCACTTATAGGACTCTTCCATTTACAAGTTTATTAAATTATCAAGATGAGAATTTTTTCACTAAACACCCAGAAATATATCTCTATACAGAAAATGGTAAAAAAACTTATAAAATATTCTCAGTTTATATTGAAGATGAAGATTTTGATTATGTAAATTTAAAAAACTTTAATGGCCTTACTTTTTACGAACACATATTAAAACTTGAAGACAAATCATTATATGATACTGGAGTCATCTTAAAAGAAAATTCAAATATTTTGATACTTCAAACATGCAGTTTTGATAATACTGAAAGTAGTTCTAATTATTTACTTGTAATGGGAGTGCTTCAGTAATATGAAAAAAATAGTTGTAATTGGAGGAGGAATTTCAGGATTTGCTTCTGCGATAAATGCAAAAACAAATAATAATGAAGTAATCATTTTAGAGGGACAAGACAAACCCCTAAAAAAGCTTTTAATAACAGGAAATGGAAAATGTAATTATTTTAATGAAGAAT
>JBJEYJ010000147.1:0-6611 GCA_051886655.1 Bacilli bacterium
AAAAGAATTATCATTCTTCTTTTGATAATTCTTTTAATCTTTTATATTCATCTTTTATATCTTGCTTACTTTTTTCTAAAAGTTCTTTATTTCCTCTGTATCTATTTTCTCTTTTAAAGATATCATCTAGTTTTTCAAAGTCTGCTCCTGAATCTAAGGAGAATTTTTTAGTTTCAGGACTATATCTAAATAGTGGAAAATAACCTGATTCTGTTGCAAGTTTTTCTTCTTTTATAGAGTCTTTCATACCTGTTTTTATTCCATGAGCAATGCAAGGAGCGTATGCTATTAGGATCGAAGGCCCAGGGTATTTCTCTGCTTCTAGTATGGTTTTTATTGTATGCATATAATTAGCTCCAAGAGAGATTGTTCCTACATAAACATGAGGATAACACATAGCAATTCTAGCTAAATCTTTTTTAGAGTTTTCTTTTCCTGTGTAAGCGAATTTTGCTATTGCTCCAGGTCTTGTTGATTTTGATGATTGGCCTCCTGTATTTGAGTATACTTCTGTATCAAGTACTAGAATATTTACGTTTTCTTTAGAAGATAGTACTTGATCTATTCCTCCGAAGCCAATGTCATAAGCCCAGCCATCTCCTCCGACCAACCAAATACTTTTTTCTTTAATATATTTTTTATATGGAATTATTTCTTTGAAGTTATCATAATCTAAGTTTTCATAAACTTTAAATGATACTTCTTTTGAATAATTATTTAAATATTCTTCTACTAGAGATTTATTATTGTCATTTAATTTATCTTTGTTTTCGGTCATAATCTTTTTGATTCTATTTTTCATGTAGTCTTCTGCTACTCTTATACCATATCCGAATTCAGCATTATCTTCGAAAAGTGAGTTAACCCAAGGAACATTCCAAGGGGTACTAGGTAAAGATGCACCATAAATAGAAGAACATCCTGTTGCATTTGCAACCATTAAGTTATCTTTGAAAAGCTGTGATAATAGTTTCAAATAAGGAGTTTCTCCGCATCCTGCACAAGCACCACTAAACTCAAATGCTGGTTTTACAAACTGACTTCCCTTTACTGTATTAGTGTTCATTACTTTCTTTTCTTCTATTTTTTCTAAGTAATCAAACTTAATTTGTTCTTTTTTCTTAATTTCTGCCATCTTAATTGCTCCAGTTGGACATATTCCTTCACATAAAGAACATCCTGTACAGTCATAAGTCGATACTCCTACTGTGAACATTAAATCATGGTCTTTTATTTTTGCTTCTTTGGCAGATTCTTTTACCTCGATTGGAGCATTTTCATATTCTTCTTTAGTAAGTAAATAAGGTCTAATTACTGCGTGTGGACAAACAAATGAACATAGATTACACATTATACATTTTTCTTTGTCATAACTTGGAGTTATATTAGAAAGCCCTCTTTTTTCAAGTTTGGAAAGTCCTGAAGAAGTTACTCCATCTTCACTTCCAGTAAAATGACTTACTTTTATATCATTAGGTTTTCCATGTTCTAGAAGTGAGAAAACAGTATTTTTCTCTTCTTCTTTTTCAAAAGTATTTATATCATTGATATTTATAAATTTTACACTAGAAATAGCATCCTCTAAAGCATTTATGTTTGAATTAACAATATTTTCTCCTTTATGAGAAAAGTTTTTCTTAATCATTTTGATAATATATTCTTTCGAAGTATCTTCATCCATTAGATTAGAAATATGAAGTATAACCATCTCCATAATCATACTAATTTTATTAGGAATATTATTCTCTTTTGCTATTTTAGAAGCATTAATTGTGTACACTTTTATTTTCTTTTCTCTTACAATTTCTAGATAATTTTCAGGTAGTGAAACATCTTCTTTTTCAGTATTAAGAATAAAAATCCCACCTTCTTTTATTCCATTAAGCATATCAAACTTATTTAAGTAAGTATCTTTGGAGCATACTACTATTCTAGGAGTTTCTACATAATAAGAACTTTTTATTTCTTTATCACTAAATCTTAAATGACTCTTTGTAACTCCCCCACTTTTTTTAGAATCGTATTCAAAATAACCCTGAACATATTTAGAAGTATTTTCTCCAATTATAGTTAAAATATCTTTAGAAGTTGTAATCATTCCATCAGAACCATATCCATAAATTAGCATTTCTTCATAGTCTTTTTTAAACTTAGTAGTGGTTCTAGATAAAGATAAATTAGTTACATCATCTGTAACTCCTATTGTGAATGTTTTATTTGAATTTGCTTCTTTTAAATAATTATAAACTGCTTCGATATCGTTTAAATTTGTATTTTTTGAAGATAACCCATATCTTCCTCCGCATACTTCTATTTTTAGATTATTGCTTTTTATAACATCTTCTACATCTAAACATAAAGGTTCTTTTAATGAACCAGGTTCTTTTGTTCTATCAAGGACAGCTATTTTTTTAACTGTTTTTGGAAGAACATTTAAAAAATATTTACTAGAAAATGGTCTATATAAATGAACTTCAATTAACCCTAGTTTAGTGTTTTTAAAATCTAAAAATTCTTTTATTGTCTCACAAACAGAACCCATTGCTACAATTACATATTTTGCTTTTGGATCTCCATAATACTGGAATGGTTTATAGTTTTTACCAGTTATTTCATTAATATCCTTCATATAATTGTTTACGATATCTGGAAGACGATCATAAAAATCATTACGTGATTCTACTGCTTGAAAATAAACACCATCACCTTGATTTGTTCCTCTTGTTGTTGGATTATCTATATCAAGAGAGCGATTTCTAAATTTTTGAAGTGCTTCTTTATCGATAAGCTTTTTGACTTTTTCGTAATCTATTACTTCTATTTTATTATATTCGTGAGAAGTTCTAAAACCATCAAAGAAATTTATAAAAGGAATTCTGCCTCTTATTGTAGATAAATATGCAATATTTGTTAAATCCATTGCTTGCTGTACTGAAGATGATGAAAGAATAGCAAATCCGGTTCCTCTGGTGGAATAAATATCGCTTTGATCTCCCATTATTGATAAAGCATGGGTTGCAATAGTACGTGCTGCTACATTGATTACACATGGAAGAAGTTCTCCAGCTATTTTATACATATTTGGTAGCATTAAAAGAAGGCCTTGACTTGCAGTATAAGTACTAGCAAGTATTCCATTTTGTAAAAGCCCATGAACTGTCCCAATAGCACCTGCTTCACTTTGCATTTCTACTACTTTAACTTTATCATCAAAAAAGTTTTTTTCACCTTTAGCGGATAATTCATCAATAGTCTCAGCCATAGTTGTTGCAGGAGTAATTGGATAAATTCCTGCTACTTCTGTAAATTTATAAGAAGATAAAGCACAAGCTTTATTTCCATCCATTATTTTTTTCATTTTATCACCTCCATTATTATACTACAAAAACGCAAAAAAAAGAAGAGCTTAAGCTGCTCTTCTAGAACCAAAACTAAAGTCTTGATCAATTTCACTTGAAATATTAGTAACAGTTTTCCTATTATCTGGAATTTTTAGTTCTTGTGTTGATTCAACATCTGGAGTTGATCTTCTTAAAACATCAAATAAATTAGTATTTCCAGAATTAAAATTATTTTCATTTATTTTAGGAATATCTGGTTCTTTAAATGTTTCTCTTTTTAAGCCATTATTTATTGAAGGCATTTCATTTGTATGATATTCTTTTTCATATTCTCTTTCAATTTTTTGACCAGCTTCTTTTGATTTTTTAAACACTTGATCGGCTTCAATTATTTCAATAATTAAAGGAGCACTTTTTATCATAAATCCATTTAAATCTTCTGTTTGTTTTTTTATTTCTTCTCTTACTTTAGAAGAATTTTTTTCAAGTTCTATTTTATCGTTTGCGTATTGTTCTATTTTAGCTTTTGTTTCGTTATAGATTTTTAAATTAGTATTAAGTAAGTTTTTTAAAGTATCATCAACTTGTCTGATTGCTTCGATTATTCTGCTGTCTTCATTTGCTCCAACTTCTAAGTATTTGAAGTTTTCTGCTTTCTTCATTTCGTTAATTCTATTTTTTTTTAAGTCGTTATCAGCTTTAGCTGATTGATCTTCATTAGATACCTTTTGAAATGAATCTACTATTTTAGCTTGTTTGCTTTTAAGATTTTTTATCATAAGTTGTTTTTGGGTATATAGATTTTTGTACATTGCTATTTGTTCTCTTATTTCAGAGTTAACAATTTCAGAACTTAGTAATTTTTCAAAATCTTTTTCACTGATTTTATCTTGTTTCACTTCATATTCTTCTTTTGTTTTCTTTTCAGATTTTACTTCTTCTCTATAACCTCCATAGTTTTTCGAAACTTTTGCATTAATTACATCATCATCTATTTCATATTCATCTTTTTTATTATTTCCATTATATAGGAATGATGAGTTACTTTCTGGTTTAAAGTCGAAATCTTCATGTTTTAACGTGAAACTTTGTTCCTTTTCAAAATCATTATTTATAACCGGATTAATAACTTCTTCTTTTACTTCTTCTACTAATGCTTTTGATTTGATACCTTCTAATTTTTTACCATCTAATTTAATTTTCTTTACTCCAATTCCTATGATATTGTTACTTAATTCACTATTTACTATAGTTATATTTTCCATGATAACCCTCCTTAAGCTTCTTCCTTGCTTGCTAGTTTTCTTAAAACATCTTTAATTCTAGTCCATTCTTCATCAGTAGACACTCCAAGAAATCTAGTTCCTTGATCATCTGTTACTACTTCTGTAACGTAAATAGTTACATTTCCATTTTGATCAACTTCGTTTTTTGTATATACTACGTAACGTTTTTTTGTATCGTTAAATTCAAAGCTAATAACTTCTTCTACCTTTTCAGTAGAGCCATCTAATTTGTTGATTGTTAAGATTTTTTTACTTTCTTCCATCTTAAGCCTCCTTACTATATATCAACTATATCATAAAAAATAAGCAATTTCAACAATTTTTTTCTATTTTTTTATAAGAAAAAAACAGAACTTATTCTTCTGTTTAATTAATTTTTTTCTACATTTCACTAAATAAATAAGGAGTGCTGTCAAGTTCACCTATTATAGCTTCTAAGGGGATTCCTTTTTCTTGTTTCTTGTTTATATATTCTTCTATTTCGAATATTTCTAAATTCAAGATATAAGGGTTTGAATCAAATAATATATTTAATGTACTAAAACCCAATTTATTTAAGTATGTAATTAATTTTATTATTTCTTCGTTAGTTCTACTTAAAAAGCTTGCATTACTACTTATTATATTAATGATTTGACTAGTAGTACACCCTGCTTTTGATAATAAAATTTCTTTTTCTCTTATTTCTTCATTTGTTAAATCCTTTATACCTGGATTTATTTCAAACATACTTTTTATTGTATTTTCACTTAGTCCAAGATTATATAACTCTTCCACTATTTCTTTCCTCCATATATTTTTCATAATTATACTTATTAAGTAGTTCTTCTTTTGTTAGTCCATATTGCTTTTCAAATTTTTTTTGATCCAAAAATAGTTTTTTATAATTAGTCATTATTATCATTACGTTTTTTTCTTCATAAAATTTGTATCTAGCATAACTAAGAGATACACTTTGCATTAATTGTTTAGGATCTACTACAGCAAGTTCATTCATATCTACTGAATCATAAAATTCTATCTTTTGTTTTATATTTTCTATACTTAAGCTATATAGTGTAGGAAATGTTTTAGTTATTTTTAACACTTCTTCTTTAGTGTAACCTAAATCCTCAATATCTTTAAATTTTTGATATATAGTTTCTATATTTAAACCATATATCATAGGTTGTGCTTTAGTCATTTTTATTATTTCTTCTTTAGTATAGCCTAATTTTTGTATGTCTTTTATTTTTTTATTCATGTTTTCTGTGCTATATCCATATATTGTTGGTTGTGCTTTAGTCATTTTTATTACTTCTTCTTTGGTATATCCTAAATTTATTAGCTCTTCTTGTTTTTGTTTCATATTCTCTATATTTAAGCTAAATAGTGCTGGTAATGATTTGGTCATTTTTATTATTTCTTCTTTGGTATAACCTAGATTCATTTGCTCTTCCTGTCTTTGTTTTATTGTTTCTATACTTAAACTATATAATGATGGTAATTTTTTAGTCATTTTTATTATTTCTTCTTTGGTATAACCTATTTTTTCTAAATCTTTTATTTTTTGTTTTATGTTTTCTATGCTGTGGCCATATATTGCTGGTAACAATTTAGTCATCTTTATAATTTCTTCTTTTGTGTATCCTAATTCTTTTAGATTTTCTATTTTTTGATTTATGTTTTCCGAACTATATGTATATAGTGCAGGGTATTTTTCTGTCATCTTTATAATTTCTTCTTTAGTGTAGCCCATTTCTTTTAATAAATTATAATTTTCTTTGATTTTATTTTCTAATATTTCTTCATTTAACATTGAAATAGAATATGAATCTATTATTTTTTTATATTCATTTTTTGTGTATCCTAGTTCTTCAAATATTTTTTCTATGTCCATGACAACTCACCTTTCCCCTATATAATATCATGTATAGTATTTTATTTCTAGATTTTTCACTGTTTAAAATTAAAAAGAAACAGAAATTATTCTTCTGCTTCTTCT
>JBJEYJ010000148.1:0-6610 GCA_051886655.1 Bacilli bacterium
TCTTTCAATATTTTATTTTCAATTTACGTGTGACATATCTATTTTAAACCTATAACATAATTATCAATTAGCCAATTATTCATTTCACCGCCTTCATAATTTGAAGCAGTTATACAAATTAAAAGTGTGTGGATGGCACCATTGTCCACTTCAAATAACCTACTTATTTTATTATTCCTCCAGAACAATGAAGTTCATAAATTAATTTGTTATCTTTATATATTTGTTCTATACCATCGAATTTTTCTATTGTACCGCTTTGCTTAAAAGTATAAGTATATCCATTGTTTTCAAATTTTGATATACCTCTAACAGGTATAACACTTGTATCTTCTCCCACTTTCATAAGTGCTGGTCTTAAAGCGTTATCCATTGCTTCCTCTCCAAGCGAATCATCAAGAGTTACACCATAATAATTCATACCCCATACAGGTTTATTGCTATCACAATATACAACTTCTTCTCCCATAAATTTAGTACCACCAAAATAAGTATCATGATATGTGTATCTCTTGCTATCAATTATTTCTTCATAATTGTAATCTAATGAACCTAGTCTACTTGCTTCAACTTTTTCTATTGAGCTATTAGCATAGGTTGATTTTTTAGCTTTTATTAAAAATTTCATAAAAGTTTTTATATCCATATCTAAACATCTCCTATTTTTATTATTTCATATAATCTCTAATTTTAAATAGTAACTCGTCCTCCAATATTTCTGTTGATCCGAAATTAATTAATGTATTTTTGTCTTCTCAATCAATGTCAAATAAATTTATATTCTTATCATATCTTGGAAAAGCATGATAATGCGCAAAAGTATCTTTCCTCTCTATCATTATTCTTAATTATATTATATATTTTTTGTATCCACAATTTTTTGAAGCTAATTTTAAATAATCATCATATATTGTTTCAACTATAAAACCATCAAAATAGGCACTTAACATTCCAGTTGTGCATTTATGTCCAACAACTAAAATATTGATATTCTGATTTCTATACTTTTCTGTTATTTCATTTATAAAACTATATATTCTTTTTTTGTAATCTTCAAGTTTTTCAACACCATCATATACACTCATATCTGGAACAGTTCCTGTTATTTCTATGTCTGACATAAGCATTCCATCAGCAGTTCCTAGATCATAAACATTTAATCTATCATCTATAATAATGTCATCTATTCCTGTTGATATTTTTGCTGTTTGTATAGCTCTTTCTTGAGGAGATGAATATATATAGTGAAACTTTATATTTTCTTTCTCAAATTTTTTCTTTAATTCTTTAGCTTGCTCAATTCCAACTTCATTTAATGTTTTTCCATTTCTGCCTTGAGCTCTATGTTCTGCATTTAATTCTGTTTGTCCATGTCTAACAATATATAAATTCATTATGAAATACCCCTCTCATTTTTTATTCTACTTGTCACAAATTGTATCATACTTATATAGCATTTATAATATTTCTTACCCGCTGTCAAAATGATGTCAATGACATCATTTTGCAGTCTTTGTTATTCTTTTTCTATTTCCAGTTTTCTAGTTTATATTTTTGCGTATTTTCTAGTAATTTTATTTGTTTTTTTATTTCTTCAATATCCACATCATTAAATGGAGTAAAATTGTCATAAAATGCTTCCTCTGGATTTGGAAATTTTAATGCTTCACCCCAAATTTGAACCTTTGATTCTTTTGTTCTTCCATACAAATGAATATGAAATACTGGTTTAGTTTCCTTTAAATATGCCCAATTTCCATTCTCTTGATAATTAATTCTAGCAATATTAATACCTCTATTTTTCATGCCAATAATCATTGCTTCGCTTATTAACATTGACAAGCGCATTACTTCTATAGCTTCATTTGGAGTTAAATCTAATCTACTAGCAAAATATTTTTCTTTTGCTCTTATCCAAATATGACCACCATCTTCTCTTGATATATGTGTTTTGTATGGTACACATGCTATAAACTTTTCAGTCTCATAAATCATTTTATCTTTCATTATTTTATTTTCCATAAGTACTCCTTCTATCGTCTTCTTTATTTTATTTTCACAAAATATATTTAATTTATAAAATATTATCTTTCTTCTATGCCTTGTTATTGTAACTTTTTTATTTCATTTTTTAAATCAATATATGATGTATTATCAGTACATATAACATCATAATTATCTTTAAAAGATGATATTCTTTCTTCTATCCTTTCATCTAAAAATCCTATTTTGTAAACATTTTTACTACTACTAGCCATTTGTATATCCGAGATGCTGTTTCCAAGTAATAAAACATTATTCTTATTAGAAATCTTTGATTTAATATGTGTTGGTAAAGAAACCTCACTCTTATTTAATGGATGAATCAAATTATTACTCCTAACTCCTATAATAATGCCGTTGTTGTATTCTAGAAAGTTTGAACATATATAAATATTATCATAATTACATTCATTATTTATTAAAAATTGTTGTATAATATTTCCTACTCCTGCTGAAATAATTATTATTGGAATACCTTTCGCACTCATTTCTCTCAAAAATTCTTTTGCACCTTCTCTAAAAGACATTATACTTTCATTATTAGCCGAGTAACTGATTGTCTCTTCAGTTATTCCAAATTTTTTTAATGTTTCTATATTTTTAATATACCATTGATTCATAATTGATATTTTATCTTGTAAAGCAATATTTTCATCTACTTCATATTTGTGATAAAATTCAAATATTTTTGTACACTCTTGCACAAACTCATCTGTTACATTAGGATTTTTGAAAATGCTAGCCCAAGAACTATCACTGGAATCTTTTGTTATAGTTCCATCAAAATCTGTTAATATGTAAATATTATCTTGTGATATAGTATTTAATTCTTTCATTCTTTCTTTATTAAATATTATCATTTTATATCTATTTTTCTCCTATATCTTTTTAATTTGTTCTTATAGCTGAATTGTCATACTTATTTATTATCTTTATCTTCGATTTTACTACTTATTTCTTTTAAAGTATTTAGATATTCCTTTTCAACTGGACTAATAGTTTTGATTTGATATTTTTTGTATTCACTTTTTGCTTTTTCTATTGCTTCTTTATGACTGATGCTTCCTGCATCAATTAATACTTTCTCTCCTGTAGAAGATAGTATCATATCCAATTGTTTAATATAATCTTCCATATACATTGGATTATGCCTTATTGCTTGTATTTCTGCAAAATCAAAATATCCTGATACTAAGTTATTTAAAACTTTCAATTCTTCTTCATTTAAATAATTTTTAGCAATAACTACATCACTTAATACTGGAATATCTCCTTTAAACGTTGTTAGTCCCATAAAAGGCTTATCTGAATCAGCTCTTTCATATATTACTTCTGAAGCAGTATGTCCATGTGTTGCATAATGTAATTTATTTTGAACTATTTTAAAAAATTCGATTGACTTTTCATCTTTAGGATCGTAATCTACTGCTGTTGCATATAAGTCAAGAACTTGTCTATAAAGTACTTTTTCTGATGATCTAATATCTTTAATTCTTGCAAGTAATTCTTTCCAATAATTGCCTCCGCCATTTCCTTTAAGTCTTTCATCATCCATAGTAAAACCTTTAATCATGTATTTTTTCAGTCTTTCTGTTGCCCATTTTCTAAAATTAGTAGCAATTTTAGATTTTATTCTATATCCCAAAGAAATAATCATATCTAAATTATAAAAAGGAATTTCTCTTGAAACATTTCTATTTCCTTCTTTTCGAACTTGTCGGAAATTCTGACATGTTGAAGTTCTATCTAATTCTTCTTCTAAATAAATATTATTTATATGTTCTATAATATTGGTTCTTGAAGTGCCAAATAATTCTGCCATTTGTTGTTGAGATAACCATACTGTTTCATTTTGAATTTTAACATCTATTTTGGTCACTCCATCATCTGTTTGATATATTATAATATCTCCATTTTCATTATCCATTATGAAAACCTCCTTTTGTCTTTGCGAACATTTGTATTGTATCATACATATATTAAAGATTCAATCTTTTTGTAGAATTTTCTCAAAATTTATAATATTAAATATTTATTATATCATGAATTACTACTACATAAAAATGGTAAAGGACTTAAACCTTTACCATTTTTTATCTATCAATTAATTTTAATATTATTTTCAAATAAAAGTTTTATTATGTCCTCTGGATCGTTTGATTTAACTCTTCTTCCTTTTATTCCAATAAAATTTGCAACTTCTAAAGTTTTATTAGTATCATCATCATCAATTAATAAGCATTCCTCCGCATTCAAAGAATGTCTTTCCAATAGTAATTCAAATATTTTTGAATCTGGTTTTTTTATTCCTTCATATGCAGACACAATTGCTCCATCTACCATAGTAAAAAATTCATATTTTTTGGAGAAATATTCAAAAGTAGCTTTTGACATATTTGATAGAATATATATGTTATAGCCTTTTTTCTTTAGCATTTTTCCTATTTCCATTGTTTTAGAATTCACCTTACATTTAGTAAACCAATTTAGCATAAAATTTTCAACTTCCTATAATTTGTTACATCTACAAGCTTCCTTTCTTTTATGATATTAGCGATTTCTAAATTTGCTATTTTACCCAAATCCATCATCTTCCAAAATTCTGATTTAAAAATGTAATCATTAAAAACTATTGCATCTTTCTCTTCTTTAAAAAATTTCTTTACTATATCTATATTAGGATTTTGTATAATTACATTTCCTAAATCGAAAATAATATTTTTTATCATATATAAACTCCTTCAATTTTAAGTAAACAAATTGTGGGTATTTTGTTCAAAATTGTTCTACTTTCAAAAATAAGGCTTCCTCAGAAGCCTTATTTTATGCTATTTTCCACAGCAATTTTTATATTTCTTCCCACTTCCACATGGGCATTTATTTTGCCTAATTTGGCTTCACTTTTATGCATTTTACCCTTTAAATTTATACATTTTTGCACTTGGCTACATTCTGTTACACTCGGTATTGCTAGCAGAATGTACCTAAATTTGTATCTGATTTTAAAGTCGAATATCTTGTAGTGTATCATCCAATCGGCAAATTATAATTTGAATTACTCTATAGCAAAACTTTCTGTCTTTAAGTCACAATAATATCTACCACTTATGGCAGTAAATTTTAAAACACAATAATCTGGATCAGTTACACCTTTTTTATAAAACATTGTATCACCTGTTTTCCAAATCATATTTTTAGTTTCTTGGTCTGTTAAGACTTCCATTTTTCCTTTTAACATAACACCAACATATTTAATTAATCCTTTATGATAAAAGTAAATACTAGCATTTGGATTATTTTTATATTGATTAACTCTCATAGATGAAGTATTAGTAGAAAAATAAAATTCTTTTAGTCCTATTCTTTTTCTAGGTTTTAGCATTGCTTTTACATTAGGATAATTTTCATCATCAATAGAACAAATAAAACTTACTTTTTGTTTATCAATAAATTTTTCTATTTTCTTTAAATCCATAAATCTTCATCTCACTTTCAAATTGTAGTTTGTGTAATAGATATTATTCTATATATTCAGGATAGTTCTTAATAAATTGTTCATTTGCTTTTATCATTTGCTCATAATATTCATTATATAATGGACTTAACTTTCTCATTGCAGGTATAAACTTATCATAATATCTATTGGTACTACAAACTTGTTTCATTAGTTCCATTAGTCTATTAGCAGGTGAGTTTTTAAATTCTTCTGTTTTCTTATATTCATTATATTTATCTAGTGTTTCTTTATTTTTTCTTACAAACTCATCTATATTTTTTATATTCTTATCCTTTGCTTGAATAATACTATTTATTTTTTCTTGACCTTCTTCACTTGAATATTCAGCTAAATACTCATCCAAATATTCTTGAAGGTCTTTCGGTATTTCAATATTAGGAACATTATCAAAAAAATCAATAATTTCTTTAAATGCTTCCATTTGCTCTTTTGTTTCAATTCTTCCTGTAAGATACCTAGAAAAGTTTAAACTTATAAATTTCCCATAATAACTTGGAAACAAATCCATTAACTTTTTAATAATAATTGATTTGGAATTTATATTATTTATTTCTTGCTCTAGCTTTTCTAAACTTTCTCCATCACATAACTTTTGTAAAATATCTTGTTTAGCCTTTTCTTGTTCTAATTCAAGAGTTTTTTTATATAGAATACTTTTTAATTTTTCTGGATTGTTAAGAATACTTTTAATTTCAGATATACTTAATCCTAATCTTCTATATAGAGCAATTTGTTTTAGTATTTCTATATCCTGTTCTGAAAAATCTCTATATCCATTTTCTAGGATATTCGGACATATTAGTCCTTGTTCTGTATAATATTCAACTGCTTTTTTAGTTAAATTACACAATTTTGCAACTTCATTTATTAACATTATAACCACCTCTGTTATAATTGTAATCTAACCTGTAAGGTCATAGTCAAGTAATTATTCAAATAAATTGTAATTTTGCAATTACTTTTGATATTTTTCTGGTGCTATTGATATATCTCTTATCATATCTCCATTAATCATTCTGTTTCCATTTTTTTCTTCAACTTTTATCCAGT
>JBJEYJ010000149.1:0-1581 GCA_051886655.1 Bacilli bacterium
ATATGCTTCTTCTGATTTTGGATTGTAATCAGTTGAAGTTGCTATAAATAAATCTGTTATTTTTTGATAGGACATTCTTTCGCTTACTCTAATTGTCTTAATACGTTCTAATAATTCATCAAAATACTTAGAATCGTATTTATTACCCTTTATAAATCTTTCATCATTCAAAGCAAATCTCTTTGTCATATATTCTTTTAATATTTTCGTAGCCCATATTCTAAATTCTGTTGCTTTTTTTGAATTTACTCTATAACCAACTGCAATTATAGCATCTAAACTATAAATTGTTGTGTTATACTTTTTTCCATCATCTGCAGTTAACGAGCATTTCTCGGTAACTGAATCTTTATTTAATTCATTATCTTGAAATATATGTTTTAAATGTAGACTTATATTATCTGTTGAACACTCGAAAACTTTTGACATACCTTTTTGTGAAAGCCATAGCGTTTCATCTTTATATATAGCATCTACTATTATATTTCCATCACTATTTTTATATATAATTAAGTTATTGTCTTCCATAAACATTCTCCTCTCTTTATATATTTGATTAACTTAAGTTGGAATTACCATTATTTTTTTATAAAAAGCTATTGTTTCAAGTATACAATAATTATTATGTAATATTATTTTATTTCTTCTATCAAAAATACGTTGCACCTCTAAAACTTGTGTTAAATCTGAATTATTACTATTCAAAGTCATCACATCCATTACTTTTTAATTAAAACTTAAATCAATAATCAGTTACTACATAATACCAATTATTTTTTTGTCTATAGCACTTATTAAAACTATATATTGTTATGTATATAATACAAAGTTAATTTTTCTATATCAAAAAAATACACAGAATAATTATCGTATTTTTCATATTTACCATTAGCTATTTTTTGTCCTTCTTTAGTTTTAATTTTAACATAATCTCCTTCATTAATATCATTTATATCAAAATCAAACTCGTTTAATCTATTAACAGTTTCCATCCAACCAGAAAAGTTTTCAAAATATCCAACAATGTTTTGAATATCATCTTGTTCGATTTTTTTATACTCTTTACTACTTGTTATCATATCTTTAGTATCATACACATATTTAGCATAGTCAGTATAATCTTGAAAATCGTCTTGGTCATAATATTCTTCTTTATCAATATAACCATCCGGAATACCAACCATTTTAGATTGTGAGCATCCCGTAATTACAAATACACAAATTATTAAAGTAATTGATAAACAAATTTTTTTCATAATTTAACTCCTTTATACTATGGGGTGGCACATCGTTATCAAATCTCTAATTTCTCCCACAAAATAGTGTTTTTTGCAAACAATGAGCATTTTCATTCATTTTCACCTATTTTTTATCTAAAACGTGTAAGATTTAAATCTTCGAAAGTCCTTTATTTATAAGGTTTTCGTATGGGGTGACAGAAATCGATATCAGTCAGTTGATACTCGTAGATGGTAATTTTTTTTCTTTTTTATTCATTATTTTCACTTCCACTTTCTATCATTCTTGCTTCATTTAAAAAATTATCAAAATCTGATTTATATAATTTATCTTGTTTAATTT
>JBJEYJ010000150.1:0-1571 GCA_051886655.1 Bacilli bacterium
ATGGGGCGATATGTGGGGATCGAACCCACGCATACTGGAGCCACAATCCAGCGTGTTAACCACTTCACCAATACCGCCATATAAGTTACATATCATATATTAACAAATTTTTTGATTTTTGACAAGTTTTTTTCTTGAAATATTGTATTAATTTTTAAAATCCTTTATACTATTAATGTATATGATTGGAGGATTTTTTTATGCCTTTGGAAAAAGATAGTTTTATAAAAAGATATGGAGTTAATTTTACTGAGCAAGAATATGTAGTTAATCCTGCGATTGGTCGTGATAAGGAAATTAAGGAACTTGCTTTAGTACTTCTTACTCCTGATAAAAGTGCTATTTTAACTGGTAAACCTGGTATTGGGAAAACTGCGATTGTTGAAGGACTTGCTTATTTGATTCAACGAGATGAAGTTCCTGATGCTCTTAAAGGGTACACTATTATTAAAGTTGATACTCAAGCTCTTATGGGGACAGTGCAAGAAACCGGGGATTCTCGTGTTCAAACTTTGATTAATGAGATTTTGGAACATGAAAAATATATTTTGTTTATTGATGAAATTCATACTTTGATTAATGCTACTAGTGAAACTGCTCTTGACTTTGCTAATATGTTTAAAACTGGACTTGGTAGAGGTGACTTAAAAGTTATTGGAGCAACTACTTCTGCTGAATATGAAAAATATATTCTTCGTGATAAGGCTTTTACTCGTCGTTTTCAACGTATTGATGTTGCTGAACCAGATCAAGAACTTACTACAAAAATAGTTGCTGGAGTTATTCCACGTATTGAACATGCTACTGGAATAAAAATGGCTTATACTCCTTTTATAAGAGAAAAACTTGCTCGTTTTGTAGTAGAGCTTACTAGTGAATATAATCGTGTATATGAAACTGCTGGAAGATATCCAGATGTTCCTATTACTTTGTTTAGTCAGGCTTTTTCTGAAGCACTTTTTGAAAATAAAAAAATAGTTACTGCTTCTAATGTTAGGAGTGCAATAGAACATTCAAAAGCTGTTTATCCTGATGTTATAAAAAAGTATTTGATAGTTTTTGATGAGAAATTTAAAGATTTGCTAGATGATGATAGACGTGATCATGAAGGTCTTGTTGTTAAAGATGAGAATGCTAACAATGATAATGTTATCACTACTAAAAATGAGTTATCAACAAATAATGTTAATAACTCTAATTCTAAGATAATTAATAATAATTCTGATAATTATATTTCTCAAGATTTTAAGGCTGAAAATAACAATATTAATAAGGATGATTTAAATATTAAAGAAAGTAGCGTTAAAGAGATTAAAGATAGTTCTGCTCCAATTACAGATAAAATTGATACTATGGCAGAATTAAATAGTGTTTATGATATGATAATTAATCCTTTTGGTAAGGAGAATAATTAGTAGTATGAATGCATTTAGAAATTTTCTTTATTATTTCAAATATATTAGTTTTATTTTTTTCTTATACTCTGCAATTGTTTTATATCCAGGTTTTATTTCACTTAAAATTGGCACTATTTGTTTAGCTTTATTAATTATTTACTCTATTGTCACTTT
>JBJEYJ010000151.1:0-6496 GCA_051886655.1 Bacilli bacterium
ATTATTCCATGATAATGTCTTAAGTGTTATTCCTTGAAAATGTCTCAATATAATAAAAAAGAAATGTTATTTTGCATATTTTTCAAACATTTCTTTTATATATAAACTATATTCAATATTTTCATTATTATTCTCATCTACTTCGAGTGAACAAAGTGGTGGAAATAATATACACCACCAGTTATCTCCTTTTCCTTTTCCTAGTGTTACAAGTAATGATTCATACTCTCCTTCTTTATATTTCACACCTTTATAAGTTTTTTCTGGAAAGTAGTGATAACCATAATCTATTTTAAAGTTTTGATTGGTATTTTCGTTTTCAAGAACTTGTTGGATTGTTTTTTTATAGTTGTTCATGTTGTTTTGAATTATTTTTCTTGAATTTTCTATTGTATTTGTGTTTTTTAAGTCTTCTTCTATATCTATTTCTAGGTTTGTTTTTACTTGGTTTTTGAGATATTGATCTTTTATATTGTTACTATTTGGTATTATTCTAATTCTTATTGATTTATCTGGGATTATATAATAATCTTCTTTGTATGATCCTATTACGTTTATTAAAATTATTAATGATAATATAAAAAGAATAAGTTTTTTCATTTAATCACCTATAAAGGTAATGGCACTTATTCTTTGTTTTTATTCATTTATTTTTTTATGTATGCTGCAATTGTGGTATTATCTTTTCCTCCATTTATTTTATTCATATAAATATCTGGATTATTTTTTATTGCTTTTACTGCTTGTCTTTTTTCTTTTTTTGGAAGATCATCAAGTGTTTCGTTTAAATAGCTATCATTTAGGATTGCATAATTTACAATGTCAGAAGTCATTTTTTCTTTATTCTTGGTCTTCATTAAGTTTTCTAATTCTTTTTCGCTTATACAATCTGTAACTCCATCACTTACTGCGATTATTCTATCGTAACTTGTATTCTCTATTATAGAATACGATGGCTCTATTGCTTCTTGTGATTTCTTAATACTATTTGTTATTATGTTGCTTCTTTTGTTAAATCTCATTAATTCTTTGTTTGGAATTGTTTTTGTTTCAAACATTTTTTGTACTAGTGAATCATCTATTGTTTCTTGAATTATTTTTTGATTTTTCATGGAATATACTCTTGAATCTCCAATATTTGTTATTAAGGTCTTGTCTTTTCCTATGATAACTGCTGATAGTGTTGCTGATGCCTCATTAGGAGCTTCTAAATCTTTTAAAATATGTGGTAACATATCGTCAAGAGATGTTTGGACTTGGTCTATGTTGTTATATAAATTTGGATTTAGGTTTTCAAACCAATTAGTAAGTTTTGCAACTATATGACTGCTTGCTAGTTCTCCGCCTGCATTTCCTCCAACTCCATCTGATACTGCAAGTAATTTAAAATCATTGTTTAATGGGTGTTCTAAAATGAGTACTGAATCTTCTTGATTATTTCTTCTTTTTCCAACATCTTGAACCGCATACATTGTATTTCCTAGACTATATTCAGAATGCATAAGTTTTATTTGTTTTCCAAGAATGATATCTTCTTTGCATCTATTAATTACTCTTTCATATATCTTTGTGTTTGATGCTTTTATTTTCTCATTTATCTTTTGTTCTAAGTTTTGAATATTTTTTTCTGGTGTATTTATTTTTTCAAGATAATTATCTAATTCTTTTTCTGGTATTAATCTTGTTGAATTCGGTTTAAAATATTCTTGTTCAAAACCTGGATATTTTTCTTCAATTTTATTGAATTCTTTTGCTAAATTGTTAGGATCTATTATGAATGATTCATTTTTGTATACTACTAAAACTATTTGATCCTTATCTTTAACTCCTATTAATATTTTTTCCATTTTATACACCGCTTCCTATTATAGAAATTTTACTAAATTTTTTTGTTACTGTCAAATATTTATAGAGTATATATATCTGTCAAAACCATTGTAATCTTTTTTTATTATTACCTTGTCTTTTGGAAATTGTTTTTTAATTAGTTTTTCTATTCTTTTACCTTGATTTTCCCCTATCTCAAAAGCAATGATGTGTTTGTTTTTTATGATGGTTTTTATGTCTTTTAGTATATTTCTATAGAAATCTAATCCATCTTTTCCTCCGAATAATGCTAGGTGTGGTTCATATTTTAAGACTTGTTGTTGTACCTTTTTTGAATTTTCATTTATATACGGAGGATTACTTATGATTATGTCAAATTCATCTTTTATGTTTTTATATAAATCTGTGTTTATAAATTTTATATCTGTTTGATGAGTTTTTTGATTTTTTTTGGACACTTTTAGAGCTTGTTTTGATATGTCTGTTGCAGTTATTTTTAGATTTTTATTTTCTTTTTTTAGAGTTATTGCTATTATTCCAGAACCTGTTCCTATGTCCAGTACTTTTAAATTTTTATCTTTAAAATGTTTATCTATTAAGGTTAGTGTATCTTTTACTAAGGTTTCTGTTTCCGGTCTTGGAATTAATACATTTTTGTTTACAAAATATTCTTTTCCATAGAAATAGGCTTTGTGTGTTATATACTGAATAGGTATATCTTTTTGAAGTTTTTTTATTATTTTTTGATAATATTTATACTCTTTTTTTGTTAGTTCTCTTTCTTTGTTTAGAATAATTTCTGGTTTAGATAGATTTAAAACTTGCTCTAAGGCAAGTTTTTGTTGTTCTGTTTCAATATTTTCTTCTTGTAAGATTTCTTTAATCTTCATTTTCTTGTAACTTTCTTTTTTGATCTTCAGAGATTAGACTTTCTATTACTTCTTCTAAATCTCCTTCAATTATTCTATCTAATTTATTTAGAGTTAGTCCTATTCTGTGATCTGTTACTCTATTTTGAGGATAGTTATAAGTTCTTATTTTTTCTGATCTATCTCCAGTTCCTATTTTACTTCTTCTTTCTATACCTGATTCTTCTTCTTGTTTTCTTTTTTGTTCTTCGTAGATTTTTGATTTTAGTATTTGAAGAGCTTTTTCTTTGTTTTGTAACTGGCTTCTTTCATTTTGACAAGTTACTACTATTCCTGTTGGTAGGTGCGTCATTCTTACTGCTGAATCTGTAGTATTTACTGATTGACCCCCTGCTCCACCACTTCTATATACATCTACTTTGATGTCTTCTGGTTTTACTTCTATTTCTACATTTTCTTCTTCTGGCATTACTATTACTGTTGCTGTTGAAGTGTGAATTCTTCCACCTGATTCGGTTTGAGGTATTCTTTGGACTCTGTGGGCTCCACTTTCGTATTTTAATTTTGAGTAAACTCCAGTTCCTTTGATTAAACATTCTATTTGGGAAAAACCTCCGCTTGAAGATTCTTCTGCATTTATTATTTCTATTTTCCAGTTTTGCTTTTCTGAGTATCTTTGATACATTCTAAAAAGGTCTCCTGCAAAAATATTTGCTTCATCTCCACCGGCTGCTCCTCTTATTTCCATTATGACATTTTTTTCATCGTTTTCATCTTTTGGAAGTAATAGAATTTCTAATTTTGATTCTATGTCTTGTCTTTGTTCTTCTAAAGATTTTAATTCTTCTTTGGCCATATCTTTTAATTCAGGATCTTTTAATAGTTCTTCATCTTCTTTAATATTTTTTAATACTTGTTTATATACTCTGTATAAAGATACTGTTTCTTCAAGACTACTTTGTTTTTTTGATAGTTCTGTTAATAAATTAACATTTTGAAGTGTTTCTGGCTTTGTTAATTCTTTTGTTAATTCTTCATATTTTTTTTCGATATTTTCTAATCTATCTATCATATTCTCACGTCACCTTCTAGTTTTCTTCTAGGTTATCTTCATCTACAATTACTAAGTTTTTATATTCCTCAGTTACATCTGAAATATCATCATCTGTATCCTCTAAAAAGGTTTCTTCTGGTTCTTTTTCCATTTCTATATCATCATAGTCTTCAATATCTTCTTCGTAATCTTCCAAGTCTTCTTCTAAAGTAATGTTTGTGGTTTTATGATTTTGTCTTAAATCCCAATTTCCATTTTCAAGGAGAATGAATCTTTTATCGTTGGTTAGTGCAGTGTAAAATTCCCCTATTTTACTTTCTAATGTACTTTTTGGTAATTCTAACATTTCTACTATTTTGCTAAATATCTCTAAAGTAGATTGTTCTTTTGTTTCTTTTAATAAAAAAATTGCAATATCATTGTAAGACATTAATTCTAAGTCTTCTTTTGTTAACTTTTTTGCCATAATTACACCCTTTCTTTTAATCATTATATGTTAATATATGCTATTGTTTCATAGTATGTCTTAGGAAAAATGTTTTTTCTCCTATCGATAATTAATAATAACTTGTTTATTATAATTAGTCAACGAAAAATTAGTGAAATGTCTATGAAATTTTTACTTTAAATTATTTTGTATTCTATTTTTAGATTAAATATCTCATTTTCTATTTGATAAATTCCTATTATTCTGGTTTTATCTTTGGTAAGTTTGTTTATTTTTATCGGAAAAGTTATGCTTTTGTTTTCTTGTTTTAAGTGATATTTTATTTGTTTATTTGAAAAATCTATATTCATTTCTATTTCTTTATTTTCTCTTGTTAAAATATTGTTTTTTAAATCAAAAGATATTTTTGTTATGTTATCATTGTTGTCTGTGCAGTGAATTATTTCATTATATTTTGTACCAGTATTATTTATTTTATATTCATTTACTTCTATATATACCTTAATTTTTTGTATTTCTTTATTTAATTCTTTCATACACATCACCATTTCAGTAGGATTATAGCATATCTTTTTATTATTTTACATATTTTTTTTGTTTTTTTTCATACTAAATTTAGAAAAGGAGCCTTGTTATGAAAACTAAAGTTTGTAGAATTACTATTAAATGTATGCTTGTTTTGATATTTGTTTTTGTTAGTTTTAATTTGATAGGGTTTTTGTATGCATTTATAACTCCGAAGCTTGATATTAGTGATGCTAATGCGTTTTCTGTTTATGATAATAAAAAAAATCTTGTTTTTCAAGGAAACGGAAATGATTCTTGGGTTTCTTTAAGTGATATGAATGATAATATTATTAATGCTACAATTAGTGTTGAAGATAAAAATTTTTATAAACATTGGGGATTTGATTTTCCTAGGATTGCTAAAGCTCTTTTGGTTAATATTGCTTCTGGTGAGGTAGAGCAGGGGGCTTCTTCTATTACACAACAATATGCCAAAAACTTATTTTTAGATTTTGAGAAGTCTTGGTCTAGGAAATGGAAAGAGATGTGGCTTACTTATGAACTTGAAGCTCATTATACTAAGGATGAAATTTTAGAAGGGTATCTTAATACTATTAATTATGGTCATGGGATGTACGGAATTAGTAATGCTAGTAAGTATTATTTTAATAAGGATGTTAAGGATCTTACTTTAGCTGAAGCTTCTATACTTGCAGGTATTCCAAATAGTCCTTCTGATTATTCTCCAATTGATAATTATGAACTTTCTAAGAAACGACAAAATGTGGTTTTAGAGAGAATGTATAATAATGATTATATAAGTAAGTCGGAAAGAGATAATGCTTATAATGTTAAACTTGTTTTCAAAAATGAAGAGTTTGGAAATGATCTTACTTCACTTATTTATTATAATGACGCTGTTATGGATGAGCTTAATAGTTTAAATAGTATTCCTAGTAGTTATTTGGATACTGGTAATATTAAAATTTATACTACTTTAGATGTCGATGCTCAGAAAGCTTTAGAAAAGGGATTAAAAAAGAATGCTACAGATGGAAAAGCAGAGACTGCAAAAATAATGATGAATCCTAATGATGGGGGAGTTATTGCGTTAATAGGGGGAATTAATTATGGAAAAAGTCAGTTTAATCGTGCGATTAATTCTTATAGACAACCTGGTTCTACGTTAAAACCTTTTTTGTATTATAAAGCTATTGAAAATGGTTTTACTGCTAGTACTACATTTTTTAGTAAAGAAACTAGTTTTTATTTTGATAATAAAAAGACTTATTCTCCGAAAAATTATGGAAATATTTATGCTAACAAGGAAATTTCTCTTGCTGCGGCGATAGCTTATTCTGATAATATTTATGCTGTCAAAACTCATTTATTTTTAGGAGAAGATGAACTATATAATACACTTAAAAAGGCTGGACTTACTTCAAAAATTGATAAATCTCCTTCACTTGCTTTGGGTACGTATGAGGTTAATATAATGGAACTTTCTGCTTTGTATTCTGCTCTTAGTAATGGTGGTAAAAAAGTAGAACCTCATTTGATTTCTAAGGTTGTTGATAAAAAGGGTAATGTTTTATATGAGTATAAAGAAAAAAAAGAGGAGATTGTTTTTAATAGTGATGTTACTTTTATTATTAGTGAACTTCTTACAGGTACTTATGATTCTAATTTAATTGATTATGCATATCCAACTTGTATAAGTATGGCTCCAGATATTACTAATAAATATGCTATTAAAACAGGAAGTACTGATACTGATTCTTGGGTTATAGG
>JBJEYJ010000152.1:0-1557 GCA_051886655.1 Bacilli bacterium
ATTTAATTCTAGTTTTAAGGTTTCTATTAAAAATTTTTCTATTTTTTTAAAAACTTCTTTTGCTGTTTCTTTATCTTTTACTAAAATAACAAAATCATCCATATACCTACAGTAGTATTTTATTCTTAAATCGAATTTTATATAATGATCAAGTTCATTTAAATAAATATTAGCAAAGTACTGACTTGTATAATTGCCAATTGGTATTCCTTTTTCGCTAAAATCTCCGATTATTATTTTAGTAAGCTTTAAAAATTTTTTGTCTTTAAAGTTTTTCTTCAAAATGTTATATAAGGTTTCTCTATCAATGCTGAAAAAATACTTTTTAATATCAAGCTTTATTATATAATAATCACCGTATATTTTTCTCATATTTCTCATATAATGTTTTATTTTTTGATATGATTTGTGAGTTCCTCTTCCTATAATACAAGCATAGGAGTCATTTATGAACTTAGGAACAATGTATGGTTTTAAAAATTCTTCTACATACCACTGATGAATAACTCTATCCTTGATTGGAAGGGCTTTTATTAATCTTTCTTTTGGTTCATAAATTGTAAATTCTCTGTATTTTGAAGGGATGTAAGTTAAATTTAATAATTCATCATATATGGATATTAAATTACTTTCTAAGTTTTGTTCGAATTTTATTATTTCTTTTTTATTTATTTTTCCTTTTTTTGCTCTGTAAAAAGCATTATATAGATTAATTAAAGTTAGTTTATCATCATACTTTACTTTAATCTTTTTTGACATAGTCCTATCCAATTATCTATATTTTTATCTACTGCATTTATTTTCCTTGACCAAGCTTCGTAATTTTTAACAGAAATATATTTTTCTTTATACGATACTCTTATATAAAAAGAAATAACTTTTATATTTGATGATATATTTTTTAAGTAATTTAATTTAAGATTTATTTTATTTTCGTTATAAGCATAAATCATGTATTTATAACCTTCTTCTAATATTTTTCTGATATCTCTACATAGGACATCGCGTTCATATTTTGGAAATTTTTTCATTATATTGTATGAATAATAAAATAAATCTATATATCTGTTATAAATAACTGATTTTTCTAATTCTTTATTCATAACATTTCTTTTAACCTTCCTATTATATTAAGGGCTTCTAGTGGAGTTAAGTTATTAAGATCTACCTTTTCCAAAATCTTAATAATAGAATCTTTATCACTTTCTTTTACTATTTCATATTTTATTTTGTTTTCTTTAAACATTTCTTGGTATTTTTTTATAGATTTGACAGGAAATCCACATTTTTTTATTTCATTATTAAAATTACTTAGTTTAAAATCAAATTTTTTATTTAATAAAATAGCATCTTCAGCGAGCGCTATGTAGAATATTCCACTTTTAAATAAATATATTAGTTTTTCATTATTTCTTTTTAATTTTAAATATTTTTCGTATGTTTTACTCATGTTTTTACTCCTTTTACTTCTTTTAATCCAGCGCAGTTAAAGCGAAAACTTGTTAATATTAAAATAATGCTAAAGAGAATAAATTCTCTATAGCATTATCTGTAGTT
>JBJEYJ010000153.1:0-1550 GCA_051886655.1 Bacilli bacterium
GACAGCTAAAATGGAAAGTTTTTTGCAAAGTCGGAAGAATTTTCCATTTTGTGTCCGACTTTTTCCATTTCGACTGACCAATTATATTTGTGTCGGACAAATAATTTTAAAAATCTATATTAAATTTTTAATTTGTCTGACATTTAGTTTTAAAAATCTTCCCTTAAATTAGATGCAAATTTAAAATTTTTAATTTTAAGTTATGTAGGTCGGTTTTATTGAAGTGCACCCCTAAAACAGGACAATAGTTGTAGGAAAAAAAAAGATTTCTCCGGTTTTAATAAAGAAAGGAGAAACAAATGCGAAAACAAAAACAATTTACTGAAGAAGAAAAATTACAACTATTAAAATCACCATTTATTGAAAAGGTTCATTCTAATCATTTGGAATATACCCTTGAATTTAAACAGTTGGCAGTAACTCAATATCTACAAGGTAAAACTCCTGTTGAAATTTTTGTGAATGCTCATTTAGATTTAGAAATTATCGGAAGAAAAAATGCTTTCAATCTTATCAAAAAATGGTTGAAAGAGAAATACAAACTTCCTAAATTTAAAACCCTTGAAGATGAAGTTAAAGAACTAAGAACCAGAAATCAATATCTAGAGGAGGTTTTGTATGCAACAAAAAAGTTATACGGACTGGAAGATTAAATTCTTCCAGTCAAAAATACAAAACTATTGAAAATATACACCTAAATTCAAACCTCAGTATTTCAAAATTGTGCAAGATTGCAAATGTGTCTAAAAGCAGTTACTACAATTGGCTTAAAAAAGAATATTCAGAGCAAGAATTAGAGATAATGGAGCTGGTAAAACAGATTTATTGGGCTAATAACGGAGACTTTGGATATCGTAGAATAACAATGGAACTACGCAGAAAATTTAATCTTTTAGTAAATCATAAAAAAGTTTTGAGAATTATGCAAGATTTTGGTTTGAAATCAAAAATTCGTAAAACAAAGAAACATGCAAGGGCTCAACGTAAAAATGAGAATTGGACAATTGCTGAAAACATTCTTAAATCTAATTTCAAAGTAAATAAACCACATAGCGTTTATTCTACGGATGTAACATGTCTGATAATGAAAAATGGTAAAAGATATTATTTATCAGTAATAAAAGATTTGGCTAGTGGAGAGTTAAGTGGTTACAGTTTATCGGATAAGCACAATATTGATTTAATTTTAGATACAATATCTCAAATTAAAATAAAAGATACTGGTTGTATAATTCATTCTGATAGAGGAGCGTTATACACAAGCTTTCAATACATACAAAAATTGAAACAACTTGGCATAACTCGTTCTATGTCAGAATCAGGTAAGCCAACTCAAAATGCACCGGTAGAAAGTTTCTTTGGGCATTTGAAAGATGAGGTTAATTACAAAAAATGTAACAATTTTAAAGAATTGAAGGACAAAATTGATAAATATGTGTATTATTACAATACAAGCAGATATCAATGGAATAAAAATATGTTAGCACCAATTGAACTAAGAGATAATCTAATTTCCTACAACTATTGTCCGTTTTAGTGGGTGCACTTCA
>JBJEYJ010000154.1:0-28063 GCA_051886655.1 Bacilli bacterium
TCAAAGCATATATTTTTCAAAAAAGTGTGACATATGATTGACTAACCTACAAATAATTGGCTAATTGATAATTATGTTTTCTTGATATTTCACATAAAATATGATACAATATGTTTCAATTATATTGAAGGAGAAAAATAAAATGACCAAAACAAAGAGCTTTGTATCATGTTCTTACCAAATTAAACATAATCTGTATAATGAAAAAGAAACAAAAAAGTTGTTAGAAAATGATATCAGAACGAAATTATTAGGTAATGTTAATTTATTTCTAAAAAAACCAAAGCATAAAATATATTTAAAAAGCAACAAAAATATAGAATATGTAGGAGGCTTTTACTATGAAATAGAAGAAAATGAAAATCATTTAGTAAATTGTAAAGAGATAGTAAATAAAGAAAAAGCAGAATTAGAACAATCAGATTTAGTAATATGTATAATTAACAATACTTCTCCAATAGCGACTATAACAGAATTATTATATGCAGCATATTTGAATAAGGAAATTGTAATTTTTGCTGATCCTAACATTTGTCAGATGAATAAAAACTATCGATTTTGGTATAGCGTATTAATGGCGAAAAAATTTGATGACAATATTACATTTATTAATAGTTGTGAAGAAAAAGTTATTCTTAAATATTTAGAAAATTATAAAAAGACTAATCAAAAGGAAAAGGCAAAGAAGATAAAAGAATATGAAAACAAAAATAAAAGAGATACAAATCTATTTTTGTCTGCAGATTATGGAGTACAACACAAATATGTAAATAAAAAAAATGTAGTAACATTAATGCAAAACAACATTAGGAACAAATTATTAAAAAATCCTAAAAACTTTGCTTTCGAAAATGAAGGGAATTATATAAATAAAAGAAATAGATTAAAATATATTGGTGGATTTTATTATTATTTTTTATCAGGAGAAAATAATAATAATGAATTTGCCGAACATGAGTTGCTTACTAATAGTATGATAGAAAAATTAGAAAGCGCAGATATAGTTGTTTCAATATTTGATGCGTATGAAAGAATAGGAGTGGTATCAGAATTATTATATGCAGCATTTAGAAACAAGAAGACTATTGTATTTTACTATGATAATATTACTAAATTTCAAAAAGAATTTGAATATTGGTATCCAATTATTCTGGCACAAAATATAAATCCAGAAATAGAATTAATTAAAGTAGAAAAAGAAGATGAAATAGTAAAATATATAAAAAAGATTAAATTACAAAAAAATAAATCATGTGAAAGTGGTAAGAAAATATAAAAATTGTTGTGGTAGAAATCAGTAATAGCAATAGGACAGCGGTTTAAAAAAACTTAAGGTGACCCAAGTTATTAGAAAAAGATACTAATAATTTGGGTTGATTTTATAGTTTTATTGCTAAAAATGTCAATTAATGATATAAATAGTAATATACAAATGAGGAGGAAAAGATGAAAGCAAAATATAAAATGAACAAATTTTTAAAGCAAGAATTTAAAAAGACATTTCCACTATATATTTTAGGTATGTTATTTGAAATAATTACGATATATATTACATTATTAAATACACAAATAGTTGGTAACATTTTAGATATGATATTACAAGGAAATGTATCAAAAGAACAAATAATGCAAGAACTTTATAGACTTATTTTTTATTCTGCTATTATTTTTATTCCTAATACGATAAAAAGAATTTGTTACTTTATAGTAGCAAGAGCATCAGATACTAGAATTAGAAAAGAAGTATATCATCAATTACAATATGTTAAAGAAGAATATTATTATACTACTGAAAAAGGAAAGTTATTAGCATATCTAACAAAAGAAATACCAATGATAAGAAAATTTTTAGGAAATTTCTTTCAATCAATCACAGATTTAGTTATGACACCAGTGCTAATAATTATTATGTCAGCACAAAGTATAAATATTAAATTATCAATTATTTTAGCAGTAATTATACCTATCACATTAATTTTAAATATAATACTATACAATAAAAAACAGAAAAAAGTAGAAGAAGCACGAAAAGAATATGTAAAAATATCAAATATTATTGAAGAAAACACAAGTAATTTTACACTTATAAAATTATATAATAACCAATATAATCAAAAGCAGATTTTTGAAAAAGAAAATGAAAAAATGAAGAAAAAGGACTATCAAGTTGGAAAAATAGATGCCAATATTGATAATATAATTAATATAGCAGAGGGAATATGTTATATGGCAACAATAGCATATGGAGCGCTTTTATGTACAAGAGGAGAGGTGACAGTAGGCTCTTTAACAGTATTTGTTACTTTTATTAGTAGTATATTTAAATCTTTTGCAAAAAGAATAAAAGAGGTTACAGATGGAATTGTATATTTAAAACAATCAGTTAATAGATTTAATCAAATAATGGATATAGAAATATATGAACAAGATAGAAAAGAAATAATTGATGATATTAAGCAAATAAAAGTAACTAATTTAAGTTATGCCTATAAGAATTCAACAAAACAAGTAATAAAAAATGTAGATCTTGAAATTAATAAAAACGAAAAAGTAGGAATTATAGGAATGTTTGGAAGTGGAAAAACAACCTTAATGAATATTATTTCAGGACTTTATCAAATAAGTGAAAATCAAGTATATATTAATGGAATAGATATTACGAAAATTAGTAAATATAGTTTATTTAAAAATATAAGTTATGTGCTACAAAAAGATAATTTAATAAATGATACAATAAAAAATAATATTACTTTAGAAACTGATTATCAAGGTAAAAAAATTATACAAGCTACAAATGAAGCAAATATATTAGAAGATATATTTAAAATGAAAAATGAATTTGAAGAATTAGTAGGAGAAAAAGGATCAAAATTATCAGGAGGCCAAAAGCAAAGGATTACAATAGCTAGAAATATGTTAGTTGATAAAGATTTTATTATTTTAGATGATGTTTTTTCTGCTTTAGATAAAAAGACAGGAAAAGAAATATTAAATAACATTTTAGTCAAAAATGATAAAACAATTATTATGATTTCAAACAAAGTAACAGATGTAGAAAAATTAGATAGAATTTACTTAATGGTAAATGGAGAAATTTTGGCAAGTGGCACACATAGGCAATTATTGGAGAATAATGAATTATACAGAGAAATGTATGAATATGAGATGGAGGGAGAAGAAATTGATTAAAATAGTTAATAAGAACAAAAAAACAATTTTTTCAATTATAATTTTATTAATTTTAATAAATATTTTAAATGTTCTAGCACCATATATTTTAAAGCTAATAATTGATGAATTTTCCCAAAATATAATAATAAAAAAGATGCTTATTTTAGTAAGCATATATTTACTAGTTAGAATAGGCATAATATTAATAAAAGCAGCCAAAAATAAAAAAACTAATTTTGTCTCAAACAAAATGTTAAGTGAACTAAGAGATACTATGCTTAACAAGATATTAGCTATGAAACTAGAAACATTTAATAAGTTTTCATCATCAGATATTTATACAAGATTAACATTAGATGCTGAAAATGTAAAATCGTTATTTTCAGATAGTATACCTGTTGTATTAAATGATATTTTACATATTTTATTTATGATAATGGTAATGCTAATAATTGATATTAAATTAGCTTTAATAGGTATAACTATTATTGTTATAATAGCATCATATTCATATATACTTATTAATAAATTAAAAAAAATTGACAGAGTAACACTAGACAAAAGAGATTTAGAAAATAGACAATATTCAGAAGATTATAATAAAAGTAAATTAACAAAATTTTTTTCACTTGAAGAAAAAAATATAGAAAAAATTGATAATTTATTAGATGAAGAACTAGAAAATAGATTTAAATATATTTCTGTAAATTCATTCCTATGGCCTATTGGAGTATTTTTAGAATCGATAGGAATTTATGCTATTTTATATTATGCTTTAAATATAAACATAACTTATAGTTTAGGAACTATATACATATTTTTATATTATATAAAACAATGTTTTAACCCATTAAAAGAAATATTTAATCAATTAGAGGAAATTCAAGAGGCAACTGTTTCATTAGAAAGAATCAATACAATTTTAAAAATAAAAGAAAGAGAAGACATTTATATAGGATATAAAATTGAAAAATTCAAAGGAAATATTGAGTTTGATAATGTAAGTTTCGCTTATGGTAAAAAGGATGTTTTTAAGAATGCTACATTTAAAATTAATCAAGGTGAAAAAGTTGCAATTATAGGTAAAACAGGAGCAGGAAAAACAACAGTGACACAAGCTTTAATGAGATTATATCCTATAAAAGAGGGAACTATTACAATTGATGGTTTTGCGATAGAACAAATATCAATAGAATCAATTAGACACAATATTTCATATATTTCTCAGGAAGCATATGTACTAAATGATACTTTAAGAAGAAATATTTTATTAGATAAAACAGATATATCAGATGAACAAATATTAGATATTATTGATAAAATTGGTGCTAATCCATTACTTTCAAGGTTAGAAAATGGATTAGATGAAGTGATTAATGTAAATAGATTGTCGAAGGGCGAACTACAAATTATAGCATTTATAAGAGCTATAATACATGAAGCAAGTATTTATATATTTGATGAGCCAACATCAAATATTGATTTAAGAACAGAAAAAATGATACAAAGTATTATCGATAAAATTTCACAGACTAGTACAGTTTTTATTATTGCTCATAGACTTGCTACAATAAAAAATGTTGATAAGATTATAGAAATTAAAGATGGTAGCGTAAATGTTATAATGCAAAGTTGATTTTTTACAGAATAAATGATATAAGATATACAATAAGGAGTGTGATAAAATGTTAGAATTAGAAGAAAATTCTAGATTACTGGAAAACTTAAGTCAAAAAATACAAGATTTAGGTGAGTCTCTTTGACATCTCTAAATTGGAAAATGAACTTGAAAATTTAGAAAAACAAACAATGGAAGAAAACTTTTGGAATGATAGTAAAAATTCCAGCAAAATATTATCTAAGATAAAACAATTAAAATCAAAATGCACCGAATATAAAAAAATAGAAACTGAAATATCTGATTTAAAAGAATTATCAGAATTAGCTAATTTAGAATCAGATGAAGAAGTAGCAAAAGAAATTATTAAAAATACCAAAAAGATAGAAAAAGATTTTGAAAAATTACAACTCCAAACTCTTTTATCTGGAAAATATGATAATAATAACGCTATCGTTACCATACATCCTGGTGCAGGTCGGAACAGAATCGCAAGATTGGGCTGAAATGTTGTATAGAATGTATACCAGATGGGCTAATAAAAACAATTACGAAGTAAAAGAGTTAGATTATCTAGAAGGGGAAGAAGCAGGATTAAAGAGTGTTACTTTTGAAATAATTGGTGAAAATGCTTATGGATATATGAAATGTGAAAAAGGAGTCCATCGATTAGTTCGTATTTCTCCATTTGATTCTGGTGGTAGAAGACATACATCATTTGCATCAGTTGAAGTATTACCAGAAATTACAGATGATATTGAAATAGAAATTAACTCTGATGACTTAAGGATCGATACTTACAGAGCTTCAGGAGCAGGAGGGCAACATATTAACAAAACTTCTTCCGCTGTTAGAATTACTCACATCCCAACGAATATAGTAGTTGCTTGTCAATCTGAACGTTCTCAAATACAAAATAGAGAAACAGCAATGCGTATGCTAAAATCGAAATTGTTGGATTTAAAAGAAAAAGAGCAGAAGGAAAAAATAGAAGACCTAAAAGGGGTTCAAATGGATATTGCATGGGGAAGTCAAATACGTTCTTATGTTTTTTGTCCTTATACTATGGTAAAAGACCATCGAACCAATTATGAAGTTGGAAATGTACAAGCAGTTATGGATGGAGAAATAGATGAATTTATGGAGAGTTATTTAAAAATGAAATTATAATCAAATATCATTTGAATTTTTATCGCATACAATATAGAGAGCAGATTTAAAATTAGATCCGCTCTCTATATTATTTTTACAAAAGGCGAGTGATTTAAGGTGGACACAATTGTTTTAAAATTTGGAGGTAGTTCTGTTGCTGATAATGAAAAATTACAATTAGTTGCAAATAGAATTACAAATTTATATGATAAAGGAAATCAAATTGTAGTAGTTTTATCAGCCCAAGGGAAAACAACAGATAAGCTAATACAAGAGGCAAAAGAATTATCTCCTATACTTATCAATAGAGAGTTAGATTCTTTATTAAGTAGTGGAGAGCAAATTTCTATAGCGAAATTAGCAATATTATTAAATCATATGGGATACAAGGCAATATCTTTAACAGGTTGGCAAGCAGGAATATATACAAATAATACTAACCAAAATGCTATTATAGAAAAGATTGATACATCAAGAATTAAACAAGAATTAGAAAGTGGAAAAATCGTTATTATTGCGGGATTCCAAGGATTAAATGAAAATATGGATATTACCACATTAGGCAGGGGAGGTTCAGATACAACCGCACTAGCAATTGCGGCGGCACTAAAAGCCAAAAATTGCTATATTTTCTCTGATGTAGATGGTGTTTATACAACAGATCCTAATAAAGTAAAAGATGCACAAAAATTGTCAGCACTATCTTACGAAGAAATGATGGAGATATCGAGCGAAGGAGCAAAAGTACTTCATAATCGTTGTGTAGAAATAGGCGATAAATTTAAAATTCCAATTATAACAAAATCGACTTTTAACCAAAAGCCTGGAACGGTTATTTCAGACATTATTGAGGAAAATACAGTAAAAAGTATCATAAAAAAAGAGATTTCTCGAATATCTATTGTCGGAAATGGAATTATTCGTAACTTAGATATTATTCATCATATACTTGATTTAATTGCAAGAGAAAAATTAGAAATGCTTAACTTTGAAGTTTCAGAATCTAAAATTAGTATTGCTTTTAAAAATATAATTGATGACGAAATGCTAGATAAGATGCATTCGATATTATTCGACAAAAATATTTAAGTTATGTTTACTATTTTATACAAGTATGATATAATCCAATTAATCTCATATTTGAGGTTATTGCATCAAACTAAGGAGGATTTTTATGAATAATAAAAATTATCAACAATCTAAATTAAAAAAGCAACTACGGGAAAAGAAGAATAATGGTGTTAAAGTTCTCAAATGGAAGTTAACTCCAGAAAACAAAAAAATGATTGAGTCATTTGGATATTATGTGGAACCTTATATATACCAAATAAATACAAAGACCTTTTCAAATATTCGATTCATAAAAATTAAATTATTAAAAGATTTACACTATAGGAATAAACAAGGAAATCGTTTTGAATGCCGTCCTCTAAAAAAAGAGGAAAAAGAAGTACTAGATGAGTTAGGTATAAAATACAAGGTCGTAAAATATAAAATCCATTTGAACTAATAAAGATTCTGATGCAATATTAAGTCTAGGTTAATTACCTAGACTTTTCTATTTTTAGTTCTAAAAAAGACAAACTCTGAATATATATAATTTAGCAAGAAAAATAAATAGGAGGTAGGGGACATGACAGTTGATGAAAGAAAAACAATGAATACAGGTGTAATACAAAATCTTATCTTAGAAAATAGAGGGAAATTAAGTATATCTGGAGTATTAGATGTTTTAAGTTTTGATGATCAAGTAGTTATAGTAGAAACGGAATTAGGTCTTTTAACAGTAAAAGGAGAAAACATTCGAATTAATAAATTAAGTATTGATACATCAGAAGTAATTGTAGAAGGAGATATAGCTTCACTTGCCTATAGTGAAAATAAAAATATCGATAAATCAAAAGGAAGTATAATTAGTAAAATTTTTAAATAATATCTTACTTAAGGAGAAAAATTAATGGTTACAAATCAAGCTTATTTATTCTCAATTTTTATAGCTAATGGAATTATCATTGGAATATTATTTGACTTTTTTAGAATACTACGAAAAGTATTTAAAACAAGTGACTTTGTTACATATGTAGAAGACCTATTATTTTGGATTTTGACAGGAAGTATAATATTATATTCTATATTTGTCTTTAATAATGGAGAAATTCGTTTATTTATGTTTTTAGCAGTTATCATAGGTGTAATTAGCTATATGATATTACTTAGTTCTCATGTTATTAAAGTAAATGTTAAAATTATAAATATTTTAAAAAAGATATTATTAAAGATATTTGCTATTTTAGTCCTTCCTTTAAGATTTATTTATAAATTTATTAGAAAAATATTTTTAAGACCAATTTCTTTTATTATTATAAATATCAGAAAAAATTCTACAAATTTATTCAAAAATACAATTAAAGCATTAAAAAATAATAAAAGAATCGAAAATAATGTAAAAAATTAAAAATATAAGAAGGAATTTTAAAAATTATGTAGAAATATATAAGTATGACATCCGTAAGGATTGTTGCTTTTGAATTGGAGAGAATAACTTATGAAAAAAATATATAAAAAAGTATTAATATTATTAATAGGTATATATGTTGTTTTTGTCTTAATAAATCAACAAAATACATTAAATCAATATAGTCAAGAAAGTATAGAATTATCTGAAAAAATACAAGGAGAACAAGAGACAAAAGAAGAACTGGCTAAGAAAAAGGAAGATGTAAATTCATTAGAATTTATTGAACAGACAGCAAGAGAAAAATTAGATATGTATTATCCCAATGAAAGAGTATATGTAGATACAGGAATGTAAGAATAATTACATTCCTTTTTGAATGAGTTTTTTACTTTTTTTGGTAAATTTACTTTTAAAATCTATAAATGTATGTTATAATAAGTATATTATTAAATTCTTAAAAATTTCCCCAAACAAATTAAATAGGTATATAAATGTTTTATTTTTTAATATAGGAGGTATTTATGTTAGATCTAAACCAAATGACGTTAGCAGAGTTAAAAGTATTAGCAAAACAAAATAATATTAAGAATATATCAAAGTTAAAAAAGGAAGAATTAATTATAATTTTAAATCAAGTAGTAAGTTCTGATAAAAAAATAGAAAGTAATATGGAAAACATTAAATCTACAGAAGAAAAAGAACCTGTAGAAAGACATTATGATGAGAATGGTGAACCTATTGTAGATTATAAATTAACAAACGATGGGGACGAAATAGTTGAAGGTATTTTAGATATTTTACCAGATGGTTATGGATTTTTAAGAGGCGAAAACTATCTATCTAGCGATAAAGATGTATATATTTCAATGGTTCAGATCAGAAGATTTAGATTAGATAATGGAGATATTATAAAGGGGATTTCTAGATTTAGAGAAGGAGAAAAATTTCCATCTTTAATATTTGTTGGTGAAGTTAATGGAGAACATCCTGAAAAAGCAATGAAAAGGAAAAGATTTGATGAATTAACCCCAATATATCCAACTGAGAGACTTAAATTGGAAACATCATCAAATGATTATGCAACTAGAATCATCGATTTGATGTGTCCAATTGGAAAAGGGCAGAGAGGTATGATTGTGGCTCCTCCAAAAGTTGGGAAAACAACCTTATTAAAAAAAGTAGCTAATAGTATTAGTCAAAATAATCCTGAAGTTGAATTAATTGTTTTATTGATTGATGAAAGACCTGAAGAAGTTACAGATATGAAACGTTCTATTAAAGGACAAGTAATACACTCTACTTTTGATGAATTACCAGAACATCATGTAAAAGTAGCTGAAATGGTTCTAGAAAGAGCTAAAAGGCTAATAGAGCACGAAAAAGATGTAGTAATATTATTAGATAGTATTACAAGACTTACAAGAGCTTATAACCTTGTTATTCCATCATCCGGAAGAACTTTATCAGGAGGTATGGATCCTGCTGCATTACATAAACCAAAAAAATTCTTCGGTGCTGCAAGAAATATAGAACATGGTGGAAGTTTAACCATATTAGCAACAGCTTTAATTGATACAGGAAGTAGAATGGATGATGTTATTTTTGAAGAATTTAAAGGAACAGGAAACATGGAAGTACACTTAGATAGAAAATTATCAGAAAAACGCATTTTTCCAGCTATTGATATTAATAAGTCTGGAACGAGAAGGGAAGATCTATTATTAACAAGACAAGAAAGAGAAACTGTTTTTGCTTTGCGAAAAGCCATGAATAGTATGCCGGTTGCAGATGTTACTGAACAAGTAATTAGCCAAATGACTCAAACCAAAAACAATGATGAATTTATTGAAAAAATGGATCATTATCTAAAAAGATTTAAATAATATTCTAAAAAACGATATAATATATATGATAAAAAAATAGAGATAGAAATAGTAAAGATATTTCATCTCTATTTTTTATATTTTAAGAATTAAAAAAGAAAGAGGAGAAAATATGTAATAAAACATTATAAAAAGGTGGGGATCTAGGGGCAAAATGTGATATAATCTTAAATGCATAACATTGCACAAAATCAAAGTTTTGTGCAAAAAGGAATAGGAGTAAAATATAAAGACTCTCATTTAAGTCCTACCCAGTTATTTCAGCACTTCCAAGCCTTCAGCTTTATATGTACTTACTTATTATATAATTATTTTACTTTGCATATTATTTATTATTTTGTTTTATTCTGGCAACTTATATTACTTTAATTTTATAACGCTTTAAAATCTATTTTAAGCTTCTTAAATATTTTATCTATATAATTTGATGTTTAATTATTTTTAATCTTTAAATTTTAATTTTTACTTTAATAATTTTTTTATAATTTCTGATCCTATCTCAAATTTTTTAAAAATTCTTCAAAACCCCAGAATCTCTATATTTGCCGTATTTTATAGACAACAAACTATATGGCTAATTTATAAAAAACGCTTAAAAACGATTCTCGCAAGCCGTTATTTTAGCTAATTTCAGAGATTTTCATACGCCGTAACAATTGTATAAATTTGATTAGAATCTACAAATTCAAATTACATATTATAAGTTTAAAAGCTTCAAAATCAATTTATAAAGTTTTAAATGAATAATTTAATTAGTTAATAATATAAATTGCTTAAAATTGATTTTCAGACTTAATAAATATAATTATAAATCTAAAATCATAATTAAAATTTATAAATAAATTTGTAATAATCAAATGTTCGCTTAAAAAATTTTAACCAAACAAAATTTAAAAATTTTAAATTTGAAATTTTTATTTAAAATTCAAAAATTAAATTTAAAAATTATTTTATTAAATTATTATTTTTTATTCAAAATTTTTTTATAAAAATAATTTTATAACATTGCGCAAAATAGTTTACTACCTATTTTCATTTTTATTTTTATAATTTTATAATTTTTAATCTATTAAAAACATATAATTCTTGAAAGTAGATTTCTTCCCCCTACTCCACCTAATTTTCTTTAGAAACAAAAAAGACTAGACTGTAAAATCTAATCTTTCATATAAAATTGTAGTTTATCAATTAACCTAATTCTATATAATTACACATATAGTAACAATTAACTTTTGTTCCATTAATCATTTCTTTTGTATATGGTGTATGTAAATGTCCATGAACACAATATGGTACTTTATTTTTAAATAAATAATATAGAATTCCAAATAATCCTTGATGTGCAACATCGTTTCTTTCACTTAATCCATATGGAGCATCATGACTTACTAAAATATCAACTTTTTCTTTATCATTTAAAAATTCTATACTTTCTTTTTGAGTAAATGATGGAAAATCATCGGGTTTGTATTTATAGCTTCCTTGAATACCTAATATTTTAACACCTTTTATATCTATAACTTTTCCATTTAAATTTTTTAAATTAAATTTCCTAATATAATTATTATCGTGATTTCCTAATAGTGCATATATTTTTTGTTGATCAATATATTGTAATATTATATCTATATCACCAACACTATGATCACCAAGTAATAAACAGATGTCAAAATCTTCATGTTCTAAAACGAATTCAGAAAATTCTTCTTTATTTAAACAGCCGTGTGTATCTGATATAACAATCATTTTAATTTTTTTATTAAAAGTATCACATTTTCCAAACATTGATAATAATTCCTCTTCTTGACTTTTGTATTTGGGATTAATGCCATATAGTAATTTTTTATCTAGTTTGCTTTCTTTGATTAAATTCTTATAATACAATTCAACACTATTTTTAAATAAATTAAACATATTTACCTCAAATAATTACTATTTTTTTATAATTTATTCCGCCAACCAATTTGCTATATCATAAATTTGTATTCCTTCGTATTGATATAAATCATGTCTTGTTCTTGCAATTATAATTTTAGGATATGCATCTTTTATTTCTAACAATGGCTTTACTTCTCTTTGTAATGTATTCTCATCAGAAATGTTATCAGATACTTGAATATATAATTTTTCATTTCTTCTTGTCGCTACAAAATCTACCTCTTTATTATATAGAGTCCCAACATATATTTCATAGCCTCTACGTAATAATTCTATTGCAACAATATTTTCATATATTCTACCATAATCCATATTTGTTGTTCCTAATAAAGCATATCTAAATGCATGATCTGAAAGATAAAATTTATCTTGTGTGCTTAACAATTTCTTTCCTCTTATATCGTATCGTGTAATTTTATAAAATGCAAAAGCATTGCATAGATACTTAATATAATTACTTATAGTTTTGTCAGTAATAGCTACATTATTATTGTTAAGTACATTTGTTATATTATTTGATGATGTAAGATTTGAGATATTATCCATCAAATAATTATTTAAATTATTAAGAACATCTATATTCCTTATTTTATATTTTTGGTTTATATCTCTGACTATTAAAGTATTATAAACATCTGAAATATAATCATATTTTTCTTTTTGTGTTTTATATAAATATGAACCTGCCATTCCACCTTCTTTAACAAAATTATCAAAAGCATCTTGAATATTACTATATTGATAATATTCTAAGTATTCTTTAAAGGAGAATGGATATACATCAATACAAAAAGTTCTTCCTGTAAACAATGTTGCTAAATCACTACTCATTAGAAAAGCATTTGATCCAGTAATATAAATATCATATTTTTCTAAAGCATGTAATCCATTTATAGCTTTTTCAAATCCATCACACATTTGAATTTCATCAATCAATATAAAATTCTTTTTATTATCTATATAATGCTCTTCTATATAATTATATAAATTATGGTACTCCATCAAATTTTCATATGTTGGAATATTAAAATTTATATGAATTATATTTACATCTTTTATATTTGCAGTTACATAGTTTTTAAAAGATTCTAATAATTTTGATTTTCCACTACGTCTAATTCCAGTTAGAACTTTAATATCTGGAGTTCCTATAACATTAATTAACTTTTCTAAATAATTAATTCTTTTTATAAGTTTCAATATAATCACCTCGATTATTATTATATATTTCTATTCCGAAAAAGTCAATTTTTTTTGATAATTCGTAATAATATTATAAGCATATTTTCAAAAATAATACAGTAAATGAAAAGCTTTATGATATAAGGTACAAAATTTATGGCCATTATCAAAGTTTTGTGTAAAAAAGAATAGGAGTAAAATATATAGATTATGATTATAGTCCTACGCATATTATTTATTATTTTGTTTTATACTGGCAACTTATATTACTTTAATTTAATAACGCTTTAAAATCCATTTTAAGCTTCTTAAATATTTTATCTATAATTATGTTTAATTATTTTTTATCTTTAAATTTTAAATTTATAACTTAATAATTTTTAGTAATTTCTAATCCTATCTCAAATTTTATCAAAAATCCCCAAATCCCTATAATCTCTATATTTGCCGTATTTTACAGATAATAAACTATATGCCTAATTTTTAAAAACGGCTTAAAATCGATTCTCATGCGTCGCTTTTTTTGGCTTTTTTAAGACTATTTGCTGTTACTATATAAATGTATGATTTTACTACTAAAAATTGCTAAACACCAAAATTGTCAGCATTTTGCTAAAATATTAGACAATAAGCTAATAATTAAAATTGCTTAAAATTGATTTTTAGAGTTAATTAATATGTTTATAAATCTAGAATTATAATTTAAATCTACAATTATATTTATAATAATCAAATGTTCGTTTTAAAAAATTTTAACTAAACAAAATTTAAAAATCTTAAATTTGAAATTTAAATTATAAAAAATTATTTTATAACATTGCGCAAAATTTTTTGCCGCCTATTTTTTCTATTAATTTTTCATAAATTTTTAATTTAATTAAAAATTACAATTCTTGAAAATAGAGCTCTTCCCTCTACTCCACCTCATTTTTGTCCAGAAACAAGAAATTACATAACTTTATCAGTATACATTTTTTCAACAGTTAAATCGGATTTGAATGTTATATTTCTTATACTCTTGTAATTCATTGTCTAATTTTTTAAATAAATCTTCTTCCATAATTCATCTTTTCCTTTCGTTTATAAAAAAGACCAAGTTTTTAAACTTGATCTAACATAAATTATATTTTGATTTTCAATATAGTTTAATTTTTTATATTAACTGTTTTCTAAAACCTCTTTTATTTCTTCAGCCATCGCTAAATAATATTGATATTCTTGAATTTTTTCCCAGTTATTTATTCTATCTACTGGGAAACCATAAGAATAATCTGGTAAATTATATTCAGTTCTAAATATTAAATCTTTTAATGAATTACTATTATAAAATTCTTTTTGATTTTCGATATCAAAATCTCTTCCAACATAAGCACCTAATGATTTTTTTACTGTATCTTTATATTCTGTTACTCTTCTTTCGCCTACTGTAGGAATATGAATTGCATTATTATTTAATTGTATTCGTATAGAGTTTATGAATGGATGTTGTTTTATTTTTATATTAATATAAAATAACGCCATATAAACATAATGTTTTGGATTATAACTTACTCGTTCACCATTAACTGTTGTAGTAAATAAAAGCTATTCCCTCCTGCAACAAATATCGCATCTACGCTATTAATTTTTTCTATAATTTCTTGTTTGCTTTCTTTTGAAATATTAATATCAACTACATTAAATTTCATTTTCCTAAGATCTTCTCTATCTTTTTCCATATACCACCTATCATTATCTAATTCTGATGCAGTGGGAATAAATCCAATTCTAGAATTTTCATGTATATATTCTCTTATGATTTCTTTATTACTCGATAATAATATTTTCATAATTTCCTCCTAATTTATATTCTAGAAACTAAAATAAATTAGAGCAAAGACTTTTAATTACCCTTGCTCTTTTTATATCCCATTTTAGGCTAGGGCATTCTGTTTTATCTATATTCTTCTCTAGTTCTTAAAAATCTTTGGTTTCTTTTGATAGCATAATGTAATAATTCTCTTTCTTCTATTCTTATAGTGTTAATTTCAAGGCGCTTCATCTTGAATATTATAGATATTATTTGTTTTTTCTGTGTTAGAATTAATGTTCATGCTTGTATTAGTATTTGTATTAGTTATATTGCTTTGAGTTGAAGTATTACTATTAGTATTAGTTGTCGTGTTGGTTATATTTTGACTTATTGTATTATTGGTAGTTTGATGAGTAGTATTTGTATTGGTATTTGTATTAATTGAATTCTCATTTTGTGTTACTGAATTATTGATTCGCTCAGGTTCTTTTGCATCAATATCATCAGTAATGCCTTTAATGATTTCTGTTATGGTATTTGTGCTTGTGTTTGTACTTCCATTATTTTTTATTTCAGAACCGCCATGCTCATCGCACACTCCTGGTGCTGTAAACCACAAGAAATATTCTGTATAGGTATTAGGACATCCTGTCGTTGCTTTTTTTCCAGTTGTAGAGCATATTGTTGCAGTTGTAATAGCTCCTGGATTCTCAAATTTTGCACTTTGAAGTCCAGTATGAATTCTAGACATTACATTTGCCCATATTAATCCTGCTGGGTTTCTTTGGTTAAATTCAATACTCTCATTTTGGTCATACCCGTACCATGTCACAGCAGTATAATAAGGTGTAAAGCCACATAACCATCGATCATAATTTTCATCTGTAGTTCCTGTTTTTGCTGCTACATCTACTCCTGAAATTTTACAATAAGTTGCTGTTCCATTTTCCCCTAATACTGGTTGTATTAAAATTTCTTTTAGAATATAAGCAACTTGCTTTGAACAAACTCTTTTTGTTTTTTGCGTTGTTTTTATGAAAGTTGAGCCATTCTTTTTTTCGATTTTAGTATAAAAAGTAGGTTCTATATATACACCATCATTAGCAATCGTGCTATAAGCACCAGCCATTTGTAAAGGGCTAATTCCATTTTCTAATCCTCCAAGAGCTAACGGTAAACTATTGTCTTTCTCTGTTAATGTAGTAATTCCCATTTTTTCTAAGTACTTTATAGAATTTTTAGGTTTTAATTCTTCCATTATTTCGACAAAAGGAATATTTTGAGATGATTCTACAGCTCTTCTTACCGTTACCTTTCCTAAACTTTTACTGTAATCAGTTGGGTGATAATTATTTTCAAAATCTTGCTCTGTATCATCTAATATGGTTGCTGCTGTTACTATTTTTTTATCAATAGCAGGTAATAATACTGCAATTGGCTTTATAGCAGAACCAGTTTGTCTCACACTCTGAGTAGCTCTATTAAAAGAACGTGAAGTTGTTTTTTTACCTAATCCACCAGTACATCCTACTACATTTCCAGTTTTGTGGTCTATGATTACCATAGCTGCCTGTGATGAATCTCCACCATTTTTTGATGTAAGTATATATTTCCCTTTGGCAGTTTCTGTTTCTATTTGATTTTGAACATCTGAATCTTGCGTGCTATATATTGTCAATCCCGACATGTTAATATAATTTGTTGCAAAAGTTTCTGAAATATTATATTTATCACAGATATCTTCTGTAATTTCTGTTATAAGAGCATCTGTATGATATGAATATATATCATTACTTGACACTACTTCACCATTCTTAAAATTTAATCCTTTTTCAACATTCTGTATGGTCTGATTATATTCATCATCATTTTTTATGTATCCCAATTCTTTCATTTTTGCCAATACAGTTTTTGTTCTATTGATAATTTTATCTGAGTTATTTTTATTCGAAAAAGGATTATACGAATTAGGCGAATTGTTTATTCCTGCTAAGAATGCACATTCTTCAATTGTTAAATTTTGCACTGATTTATTGAAATAATACTCTGCTCCTGCTTCAACTCCATATATGCTTGGACCAACATATATAATATTTAAGTATGTTTCTAATATTTCATCTTTTGAAAGACAAGTTTCCAATTGCCATGCTTTCCACCATTCATTTACTTTTCTCGTAACACTGTCTGTTGAATCGCCAGTAAGATTTTTTACTAATTGTTGTGTTATGGTACTTCCTCCAAATGAAGAAGAGCCAAAATGAATAATATAAGAACCAATAGCTGATGCCGTTCTTTTTATATCTACACCATTATGAGAATAAAATCTTTCATCTTCGATGGCAACATAGGCATTTTTTAGATTGTCAGGAATCTCATCATAAGACACTACTTTCTTTTTTACTTCACTTCCTAATGTGGCTATGGTATTACCATCTATATCTTTTACGACTGAATTTTCGTTCAAAGTCATATCTTTTGCCATGGATTTCCAAATATGAGTAGAAATTCCAAGCTTAATTCCTAAAATTATAATTACTGCAAAAATTATAAATAATACTATCTTTTTCAGTTTTTTTGACTTTTTAGGTTTTTCAATCTCTGGATTTATTTTTGTTTTTGTCTCTTTATTTCTTTTACGTTTCATTTCTTGAACAGCCTTTGGCTCTATATCCTGTTCTAGTTGTTTTGTCTTTTTCATTCTTTTACCTTTTTGCTTTTTTGGCATTTTATCACATTCTTTCGTCTATAATGATGCCCTTAGTATACCATAAAGGAATTAAAAAAGAAAGATATATTAAAAGAACAAAAGAATAGTTTTAAAAAAACAAATTTATTTATTTTTTATTATCTTTTTTCTCACAAAAATTATGAATGATATGCTTGATATGATAAATAATATCCCAAATCCTATTACTAAGCCATTGTTTATTTTCTGTATCTCTTGACTTGCAAGATTATTTTGACTTTCTCCTTGAATAGATATAGTTTCTTTTTTATCTGTTTCACTATCACTCTTTTTATATTCTTCAAACCTTTCCAAAAATTTATCATAATTATCTGGATATCTAGAAATTCTATCTACTACATATTCATCATTTACTTTTGAAAACACTACAAAACAGATATCCCCATGTTTAGACCATGTTGTATTATCTTCATTGACAGGAATAATGTTCATTGATATGTGCATATATAACTTATTTTCATCTTCTCCTTCAGACATTCCATACCCAGTAAAAGTATAATCTTTTATTCTATCTTGTTCTGGTGTTTCCTCTGTCATAAATGTTTTTATATACGAATCTAGTACTACTTCACATGCTGTTTTTATTTTTTGGTTTTCTTTTTCCCAATATTCTGTTGCCAATGCAAGATTTGAGATTAATATTAAAGTTATAAATAAAATAATTCCACTATATATCTTTTTCATTTTTAATGACTCCTCTCTATTATTTATTTACTTTTTGAAGTATAATATCTGCTTTATTTCCTTTGTATTCTAGGTGCAATGTAATTTCATCTGTTGCATCATATTGAGTTAAATCAAACATACAAGTAGAAGTCATGATTCCATCTTCGTCGATGCTAGCGCTTCCATTTGCTCTAGGTCCTACTGAAAATTCGAATCTTTCCCCTTTACCATTTGTCAAATATTTTTCAAAATTCCATTTTTCCATTTCATTTTTGCTTAGTTCTTGATATTCAGGATTACTCCTTGCTTTATTTTCAAAATAATTTAATATATCAAGACTTTTTAATTCATCCTCTTCATCCAATGTCCAATAAAAAGCTAGTTCTGGACTTATACTTGAATAAATATCTTTGAAGTTCATTTGTTTTTCTGCTTTGAATTTTATTCCTATTTCCATTCCTGTATTATATAAAGTTGCTGAGGTTACATTAAATTCTTTGTTGGTTGTACTTTTCTGGATATAGGTTACACTCTGTCTATTATACATTTTTTCTGGAACATCTACTTTGAACTCCCAATTCCCTTTTATGGTTATTTCTTCATCTCCCATGGTCATTTCATTTTTGGACACTTTAATTCTATTCATATCAATATGCAATTCTTTACTTTTTGGATAGACAGATTCTCCTCCCGTATAGAAGTTATAGACTACTTTGACTGTATTTCCATCTTTTTCTGATGTGAATATGTTTACTCCACTATTTACAAGTTCATTTGGAGTAATATTTTTTTTATTACTAAAATCTTTTAAATCTCCTTCATAAACTGTATTTAATATATTATTATTTTCATCATATACTACTATGTCTGGGAAATTCATTTCTATTACTTCTTCCGCTGTTATTATGTTTTTCACCTTGTCAGATAATGTAACATCAAATGTCATACTTAATGTAAAGTCATCCATAATTAATTCACTTACTTTTACACTAGTTTCATTGTCTTCAATTATTTCACCTGTTTCTTCATTTTGGATGGTAGAATCAGACTTTTGTTCTTCCATTTTAGTATTTTCTATATATCCTTCATTAATTGCTTTTTCAATGCCTTTTCCTGTGAAATATTTGTTATAAATTCCGTGTAGATATATCTTTCGCAAAGACCATTCCAGATAATGAAACAATCATTACAGAAGCAGCTACCATAGGTTTTATTACATTTCCAACATTTACTTTTTCTTTCATTTTTTCCTCCTCAAGAAGTTTTGATATAGCTATTTTTTCTTTTAAATCTTTTAAGCTTTCTTCTTTACTCTTCATATCCATATCCTCCCTTCTTTTCAACATTTTTCTTAATTTTCTTTCTGATTCTATATAGTCGTTGTTTTACATTAAATTCTGATATATTTAAAAGTAAAGCTATTTCTTTTATTTTCCTATTTTGATAATAATATAATTCAAATACTTCTTTATCTTTTGTCTTTAATTCTTTTAAAGAATTTTTTAATGATGTTATTTCTTCTCTTTCTTCTATAAAGAAATCGATTCCTTTGATATTTTCGAGTTTATTTTCATAGTCTAAAGTATCTAAATAAATATTATTTTTTCTAATCTTTTCCTTTATTAAGTTTTTAGCAATTCCTGCTATATACGGTTTTAAAGCTCGTCCATCTTCTAGTTTATTTGTGTTTTTCCATAACATAAAAAATGTATCTGAAATTATTTCCTCTACATCTTCCTCTTTTAAATATCCTTTTGATCTGTTAATAATTATTGTATAAACATAACTATAAAAATCATTATATATTTTTTCAATATCTAAAATGTTATTTATTTTATAATCTTTTATTCGTTCATTTTTTTCCAATTTAGATCTAAACTCCTTTTTATATTTAAGATACCTTACACATACATATTGTTTATAAATTAAAAAAGGTAACAACTTTTTATAAAATTTTATCATTTTCTTCAATACATCTATCCTTTTTCCATTTGTTATTCACCTCTACAGTACAGTCTAATATATTATTTAATACTTTTTTCAACCTGAGAAAAAAAATAAAAACTAACTTTTCTGTTTCTAAAAAAATAGCTAAAGGATTTTCCCTTAGCCATTATATTTCTTAGATCAAACTATTTTTTAGTTTCATTTCTTAGTTCTATGTAAAATTCAATAAAATCATTATCATTTTTCACATAAATACTACCATCGTGTAATTCTATTATTTCTTTTGTTATTGCTAATCCTAAACCTGTTCCTCCTGTACTCGTTGTTCTTGCTTCATCTATTCTATAAAATTTTTCAAATATTTTATCCATACTAGCTATAATTTCTATCATATAATTATTTGAATTTCTAATTACGATAAATGATATAGTGGAAAATATAATTACATAACTTATTCCAACAATTAGTGTTTTGTTAGCTATACAAAGATAATAGAATTCTTTATTTATAGTAGATAGTATATCTGCTATTTCCTCATTAAAAAATCCATCTACTAATATTCCTAATACAATCATAGTTATTAGCGAATATAATAGTATTTTAATAACATCTTTTCTAGCTATACTATTTTTTAGTTTTATAAATTCTGTACTATTCAATTTTATATCCCACTCCCCATACTGTTTTTATGAATTTAGGTTTCTTGGTATCTTCCTTTAATTTTTCTCTAATTCTTCTTATATGTACCATTACTGTATTATTATTATCTAAATATTTCTCTTTCCATACCTTTTCAAATAGTTCTTCTGAACTTACTACATTTCCTCGTTTTTGTGCTAAATATAATAATATATCAAATTCCATTGGTGTTAATTCTATTTTTTCATCATATAATTTGCAAATATGTTTATCTCGATCTATCTCTAATCCCTCTATATAGATAATATTTTCTTCTCTTTTTTCATTGTATTTTGTATATCTTCTAATAGACGCTTTTACTCTTGCTACTAATTCAAGTGGATTAAATGGTTTTGTAATATAATCATCTGCTCCGAACCGTTAGACCTTGTATTTTATCTTTATCTTCAATTTTTGCAGTTAGCATTATTATTGGAAAATTTAACCCTTTATCTCTTATCATTTTACATATTTCAAAGCCATCAACATCTTTTATCATTACATCTAAAATAGCGAAATCTAATTTTTGAGTCTCTATACATTTTATCGCTTCCTTAGAATCATAAAATTTAAAAATATTATAATTTTCATTTTTTAGATAAACCTCTACTAAATCTGCGATTTCTTTCTCGTCATCTAATACCAAAATGTTCATTTTTTCCTCTTTTCTTTCCATTATATTTTACCACAATTGTTTAATGTTTTCTATAACTTAGTTCAAATGTAAGAAAATGTTAAGATTTATTTAACGATTTCTTAAAATTTATTACTTTTTTTAGTTGTAAAATATGAACAAGAAATAGGAGGAAACCAAATGAAGAAAAAAAGAAAAATAATAATTTTAATAATATTAATTTCGGCAATATATCTTGCTTATAAAAACAATGATTTTAGTGATATATCTTATAATTTTAATAAATTTGTTTCCAAAATAACTAACATATCAGAATATAAAACTATAAAGCAAGATACTAATAACAATTATTCTGGAAAAGGACAAGAAAAAGTAAAAAATAGAGATGGCTATTTTACTACATTTACAACGATTGAAAATCATCAAAAGACATATATCGAGTATAAGCAAAATGGCAATTCTTCTTGGAGTAGTAAACAATATTGGGGCGGAACTATGGCTGAAAATGGTTGTGGTATTACTGCAATTGCAACTATTTTAAGTGGATACACCCAAAAATATACTCCAGAAGATCTTAGACAAAAATATTATCCTGTCTTAAATTATGACGCACTTTCAGAAAAATTATCTAATACATTTAATATTAAAAATACTGATTTTTATTATGATAATGTGCATTTATCTAAGGAAAAGTTACAAGAACATTTAAAAACAAATAGGCCTATTTTAATTTGTGTATGGAATCAACCTAATGATAATCGTTGGACCACTGCATCACATTATATGGTTTTACTTGCTACTGATGACAAAGATATGGTATATATTTCAAATCCTAATGGCGGAGAAAATGATAGCAAAAGTTCGGGATGGTATAAATTTAAAGAAGTAACACCTTATATTGCCAAGGCTTTATATGTAGAAAGTTATGAATAAAACAAAAAAATAAAAAGGCAGTTTTTTTCGAGGCTGCCTTAATTTTTATCTTTTCCATTCTACTAAATTTTATTAGTTAGAATAGTCATTATACATCATATATCTAAATCCACTTATTCCTGTATTCGTTGCAAATTCATTTTTTCCTAATTCTTCTTTTGAAATTAATTCTTTATAATAAGATAAGTAATTAACCAATCTATATAGTCTAGTATTCTCTGAAAATCTAAAAATTAAATCTTTGTGAAAATTAGAATCATATTCTGTTAAATTCTCATTATCATAATCAAAAATTATATAATTATCTCCTGATTTCATCATTGTATCTATAGAATCTGGTGTGAAACAATATAAATTATAGTCTTCCATAACTGAATAAGCCATTCTATCTTCTGAAACTTCTAATAAATGTTTATAATTCTCATCTTCTTTTTCAAATAAATAAAATCCTTCTTTATTAGCTGATTTAAAGTATATTCTATCAGGCTCTCTTTTATATGTATTTGGACAATAAGTAAATTTTTGATAATTATCCCCATAATCTGTTTCATCTTTTTCTATTTGTGCCTTTAATTTAGAAAGTTCTTCTTCTGAAATTGAATTCGATAAATTAGTATTTTTAGCATTGTTACTCTCTGAAGAGTTATTAACCTCATCTGATTCGCTTTCATAACTATTATTATAATCTAATTTTTCGTTTTCTCTATTTTTTCTAGATAATCCTGTGGCAATTCCGCATATAAATCCAATTAAAAATAATGCTATACCAATTCCAATAAAAACACTTTTTTGTTTATTAGTTAATTGATTCATATATAAAACCTCCATATCCTATTTATCATAAATTTTAATACCATTGATTGTTGTATATTAATGGCATTTTTAGTTTCGCCTCATTTATTACAAATTTGTTTATAATAAAAATTCCTCTCTTTTGTAAAATCAATTAGAGTATATCATATTCTGACTTTTTTTGCACTATTTAAAACAAAGATTAAGGCCAAGAATGTATATGAAACTTGATCTTAATTACTAGTTTTTTTCTGTTCATTGTTTTCTTCTATATTCTACTATTGTTTGACTGTTATAATTTTACATTAATATATTTAAGAATATAAAAATTGTAAGCATAATTATCATATAGATTATAAATTTTGTTCTTGATATTTTTTCTAAATTATATCTATTTATTATAAGCGACATTATTGGTACAAATATATAAAGGGAAATTAAAAGATGAACAATTAATATAACTGGAAAAAGTATTAGTCCTTTACCAATATTTGTATATGTACTAAGTAGATATATGCCATAAAAATTTATACTACATGCTACAATTCCTAATATTAATGTCAAGTCAACAGCCAAAATAATTCTAACTAATTTGCTGAATGATTTTGTTATGCTTACAGATATTAAAATTGGTATTAAAAGAATAATAATACATATAAAAGAAGTCATCTTTTCCTCCTAATCCGCCATAGTTGACATAGCTGGATCAATTAGGATTGTTTCTCCATTATCCAACTTATAATAATAAGGTTCTCCTGATTCTATACCTTGTTGATAATTAGATTCATCATAAACCTTCTGATTTTGGTTTATTGCATTTGCATTATTGGTCATATTATTATAATTTTGACTCGTATTATTGTTAGTTATTATCGTACTATTTTCTATCGTATTATCGAATCCAAAGTCTTGTGATATTTCATCTTCTCCTATCCCTAGTCCACCTTTTTCACTCTTACCTAATCTATGAATTGTATTATCCTTATCAATCAATATAACATAATTCTCTGTTATTCCCATTAATTTTATATTTTGTACATTTAATTTAATTGGTGTTGTACTAAAATAGTCTGAATATCCTCCTTCTGTAATAGTTAATTTATCTACTAAATATCCAAAATTATATACTGTACCATTTTCTTTTAAGATTAATATTCTTTCAGATGAATTACTCATTTTAGCGTGCGTTATACTTTCTACATCTTTTAGGATACATTCATTATTATAATATAAATTATTATTCTCATCTATTATAAAATGTTTTTGTCCTTCTTGTGAATACCACTCAAAACAATATATATCTTTTATTTTTATAGTTGTTTCTATTTTAGTTAATTCTTTACTTTTGTTTGCATTCAAGGTATAAGCTGTACCATCTTCTTTGATAACAAATGCTTCCGATGTTCCTTTTGCTCTTATGTATTTTACATTAGATATATCAAGTTCAACTGGTTTTGTTGCCCAACCATTCACTTCATCAGTTACTGCCTCAAAATCAAACCCTAAACCTAATATTTTTCCTTCCTCCGTTTTAAAAAAGAAATTATATCCTATTAAAAATATATCTGTTATTTTTTTATCTTCAATTTTCAATATGTCATTATATCCAGAATAATTACTTCTAGATGCGTACCCCCAATAATAAGCTTCATTATCATAGCTTAATGCTGCTGCTTGATTATCTTTTGTATATATATCTTTTATATTTTTTAACTCTAACTTCTTAGGTGTATCATCTATGCTATAAGCTTCTCTTCCTAATTGACCATAATCATTTCCACCCCAAGAATATACTTCTGCATTTTTAGTTAGCGCTAATACAAAATTACTTCCAACTGATATTTTTTCTACATTTTCTATATTAACCTTTGTAAAAGCATCTCTTTGCAATTCATATATATATCCATCATTATAATAGTAATTACTTCCTGCTACCCATACAGTACCATCTTCATATAAAATTACTGAATATGATTTTCCTACTTGAAAATCTTTTATTTCCTTTTGATTATTAGGAAAATCTGCATCCAATATAAATGCTTTTTGCATCTTGCTTTGTTCTATGCTTTGTTTATAATATTCAATAAAATTTGGTAATCCTTTAATCATTACAATCCCTATAATTAAAACAAATATTAATATGATTATTATTGGTATCATCCATTTTTTCATATAAATCTCCTATCTTTTCAACATTTTATTACTTGCATAAATTACTATGCTTTTTTCTAAAATTATTGTATTATTAACAATGGGTAGCCTGTATTTGGATTTTCTTCATCAACAAATGAATATTGTACTTGATATAATTTATTATTTCCTTCTTTTTTCCTTATACTTGTATATGAATTATAGTAATATTTATTTTCTTGTTGTTCCTTTGTCCTTGTTACATCAGTACACTCATAATATATTCCATTTTCAAAATTAACATCAATTATTGTTACATCTTCATTATATTTCCTATATATTCTAATAAATCCATTTTCTCCATTTTTAGTTTTTTCTATAAATTCGTCCAATAATTCCAAATTATTAGAAATAACTTTGTTATTTTCTGTTACAATACACCCATCTTTTATTGCTTCTTCTTTGCTATAATTATACGATAAGTCTTCCAGTTTTGTAAATCCTTCTGAATTAATATTATGTTGTTCTATTTTTACATCTGCATTATCTCTTAATTGAGATTTATCTATAATTGCATACCAAATATTATTGTCATTATTATAATCTGGATTTTCTTTTTGTTTCATGATTATATGGGTTGTTGTTTCATCTGCTGTAACTTCTGATATGATTAAATCTTTTTCATGCTTTTGACGAATATTCTCATTTGCTATTACTACTAAAAAGCTTTCTTCAAAATCTTTTTCTGTTATATCTGGTAACTCATTTACTCTTGATTTATATTTATTATAGTCATCCATATTCGTAATTATTTTGTGATATAATCTTGAACTTTCATTCCATGTCATATCATTTGCCATTAAGTCAGTTTCATAGGTTGTTATTCCATCTCCTGTATCAAATAGTCCTCTTGAAGTAATTTCTTCTTGCTTTTTAATAAATTCATTATATATGGTTACACCTGCAAATACTGCTCCAGACATACAAACACCTAGTACTAATACAATAGACAAAAGTCTAATCACTTTATTATTTTTCATTTCAATCACTCTTTCTTGTACCAACAATTGTTTCAATTTTTTCTTGGCATTATGAGCTAATGTTTTTATTTGTCTTTCCGTTCTTTCCATTATAATTGCAGTTTCTCTGTACGATAATCCTTCAATTTTTGTTAAATAAATAACTATTTTGTGTTTCGATTATATTATAAAAGACAAGTAACTTTCAACTTAATTACTTGCTCTACTTATTGTAATTTAGAAATTACTTTGTATTTTCTTCTATAGATTTTTTGCTATTTCTATATAAAGCAAATGTCATAAAAAATACCAACATTGATGGTACTATCAGTTTTACTAGGTTTTCATTTACAATAAATTTAACAGGGCTATCCTCACCCATAATAGTACACATTACTCCTGCTATAAATATAAACGCAGAAATAATAGATAAAATTAAGAATACATTTTTCTTTTCTTTTTTTAATTTAAACATTTTACTTCACACTCCGAAATTTTAATCTATCGATAAGTTTTATCTTTCTCACCATTTCATTTGTTCCAAATTTACTAATTCGTTTTTCCTAAAAGTCATTTTTAATACGCATGGCGAAGTTATGGTTAGCTCTTTTCTTTTATATTCAAGATTCAATCTTTCATTTACTTTACAATAACTTAACAAATAGAATTTAATTGTCCCGCCATGGCTTATAACTGCTATTCTTTTTTCATTATATTTTTCAAGTATTTCACTCATAAATTCATTCATCCTCTTATTTGTATCATTTGCACTTTCACCATCACGAGTTTTAAATTCTGGAAAAGCTAATTGTTCACGAGAAGGATCTCTAGTTTCTTTGTTATCCATAAATTTTGACAACTCTTCTATATTCCCAAGTTTCCTTTCACACAATCTTTCATCTAAGTTATATTGTAAATTATTTTTATGTGCTATATATTTTGCAGTAGCTTTGGCTCTTGTGTAATTACTTGACCAGATAACATCAAGATTATGCAACTCGATATTCTCGCTTAATTTTTTAGCTTGATCTTCACCTTGTACAGATAATATTTCTTTTTCATTAATCATTTGAGAATCTTCACTTGTATTTCTGATTCCATTTTCATCAATAGTTTCAGCATGTCTAATTAAATAAATAATAGTATCCTCCATCTTAAATAACTTCCACCTCTTATTTTTTATATTTTATATTATACTTTAATTTAAGAGAAAAATTGTAATTTTGCAGTTACTTTTGATATTTTTCTGGCAGTAATTTTATATCTCGAATCATATCTCCATTAATCATTCTGTTTCCATTTTTTTCTTCAACTTTTATCCAGT
>JBJEYJ010000155.1:0-6409 GCA_051886655.1 Bacilli bacterium
TTATTTCCCTTAACAAGTGCTTCATAAACTTTAACACGTCCAACAACATCATCAGATTTAACTGTTAATATTTCTTGAAGTGTATGAGCAGCACCATAAGCATAAAGAGCCCAAACTTCCATTTCTCCAAATCTTTGACCACCAAATTGAGCTTTACCTCCAAGTGGTTGTTGAGTAACTAAACTATAAGGTCCAGTAGCACGAGCATGCATCTTATCTTCAACCATGTGATGAAGTTTAATCATATACATAACTCCAACTGAAACACGATTATCAAATGGACGACCTGTACGACCATCATAAAGAACAGTCTTACCATCTTCATCCATGCCAGCTTCTTTCATCATATCAAGTATATCTTGTTCTTTAGCACCATCAAATACTGGAGTAGCAACATGAACACCAAGTTTTTTAGCAGCCATACCAAGGTGAAGTTCAAGTACTTGTCCAATATTCATACGTGAAGGAACACCAAGTGGATTAAGCATTACATCAACTGGAGTACCATCTGGTAAATATGGCATATCTTCTTCTGGAAGAATTAAAGAAATAACCCCTTTATTACCATGACGACCTGCCATTTTATCTCCAACTTGAATCTTACGTTTTTGAACAATATATACACGAACTAGTTTTGAAACTCCACTAGGAAGTTCATCACTATTTTTCTTAGTAAACACCTTAACATCATGAACAATACCATCCCCTCCATGAGGAACACGAAGTGATGTATCACGAACTTCACGAGTTTTTTCACCAAAGATAGCATGTAAAAGTTTTTCTTCACTTGTAAGTTCAGCCATTCCTTTCGGAGTAACTTTACCAACAAGAATATCTCCTTCTTTTACTTCAGTACCAATTCTAATAATACCTTCACTATCTAAATTACGACGAGCATCTTCACTAACATTTGGAATATCACGAGTAATTTCTTCAGGCCCAAGTTTAGTTTCACGACAAGGCATTTCGTAATCTTCTATATGAATAGTAGTATAAGCATCTTCCTTAACAAGTCTTTCATTAAGAATAACAGCATCTTCGTAATTATATCCATTAAACATCATAAATGCTACAACCATATTCTTACCAAGTGCAAGCTCTCCCTTATCAGTAGAAGGACCATCAGCAAGAATAGTTTTACCTCTAACAACTTTATCTCCTACCCTTACTATAGGAACATGATGGAAACAAGTGTCTTGGTTAGAAGCAGTAAAATCTGATAAATAATAAGTATCTTCACCAAGTTTATTCTTAACAACTACTTTCCTTCCATCAACATAACTTACAACACCATCAGCCTTAGCAACAACTGTAGAACCACTATCACGAGCAGCAATATACTCAACACCAGTACCTACAAATGGAGCTTCAGTTTTTAAAAGTGGTACAGCTTGACGTTGCATGTTAGAACCCATAAGTGCACGAGTAGCATCATCATGTTCAAGGAATGGAATACAACTTGTTGTAATTGATACAACTTGTTGAGGTGAAACATCTATATAATCTACCTTATCTGGAGATACAAGTAAATTTTCTCCACGATAACGAGCTGCAACTGTTTCATCAATTATTTTATTATTATCATCTGTAGTAACAGTAGATTGAGAAATAATAACATCATTTTCTTCACTAGCAGTTAAATAATGAACTTCATCCATAATAACTGAATCTACAACTTTACGATATGGAGTTTGAATAAATCCATAATCATCAATTTTAGCATAACTAGCAAGAGTAGTAATAAGACCGATATTTGGACCTTCTGGAGATTCAATTGGACAAATACGACCATAATGTGACTCATTAACGTCCCTTACATCCATACCAGCTCTATCACGAGAAAGTCCTCCTGGACCTAAAGCAGAAAGTCTTCTCTTATGTGTAAGTTCTGCAATCGGATTATTTTGATCCATAAATTGAGAAAGTTGACTACTACCAAAGAATTCTTTTAATATCGCTGTAACAGGTCTTATATTAATAAGTGTTTTTGGAGTAACTTCATTAATATCTTGAGTAGTCATTCTTTCACGAATAACTCTCTCCATACGAGTAACCCCTACTCTAAATTGATTTTGTAAAAGTTCACCAACTTGACGAATACGTCTATTACCAAGATGGTCAATTTCATCAAAATTACCTACTCCTTGAAGTAAATTTAGATAATAAGAACAAGATGCATAAAAATCAGAAATAGTAAGTCTCTTAGAATCAATACTTTGATCATTTCCAATAACACTCATCTTTTCCTTAGTACCAGGTTTATAAATCTTAATAATTTGAACTTTATTATATGAATCTAATTCATCATTAATTTTAACTTCACGAACACCATAACCACCTTCAATAACAGGACGAATTTCTTCTAAAATTGCTTTAGTAATAACAGTACCTTTTTCACAAATTACTTCACCATTATCCTTTATATCTTCAGCAATAGTTTGTCCAAGAAGTCTATCCATAACATTAAGTTTTAAATTAAACTTATATCTACCAACTTTAGCTAAGTCATATCTAAATTCATCAAAGAATCTAGTAATAATTTGGTTCTTAGAACTATCTAAAGTTGCAGGTTCACCTGGTCTTAATTTTTCATAAATTTCAATTAAAGCTTCATCAGTATTTCTAGTAGAATCTTTAGCAATTGTATTTTCAAGAAAATCAGATTTTCCAAATAAATCTATAATATCTTCATCACTACTAAGTCCAAAAGCACGAAGCATAGTAGTAAGAGGAACTTTTCTTGTTCTATCAATTCTAACATATAAAATATCCCTAGCATCAGCTTCAAATTCAAGCCAAGTTCCACGAGTTGGAATAATTTGAGATGTAATAAGAAGTCTACCATTCTTATCTATTTCTTTATTAAAATAAACAGAAGGAGATCTTACAAGTTGAGATACAATAACCCTCTCAGCACCATTTATAACAAATGTACCACTATCAGTCATAAGAGGCATATCTCCTAAAAATATTTCTTGTTCTTTTACTTCACCTGTTTCATTGTTAAAAAGTCTAACTTCAACTTTTAAAGGCGCAGCAAAAGTAGCATACCTTTCTTTACACTCTTTAACAGAATACCTTGGTTCATCAAAATGATAATCACCAAATTCAAGTGATAATGTACCAGCAAAGTTTTCTACGGGGAACAAATCTTCAAAAACTTCCTTTATACCTTTCTCAACAAACCAATTATATGATTTCTTTTGTATTTCCAATAAATCAGTAAGCTCGTAAGTATTCTTGATTTTGGAAAAACTTCTACGTGTGCGGTGGTCACCACAATTTATTATTTTGTATGCCACTAAATTTCACCCCTACTTTCAAATTTTCAAAAATCTTTGTCTCTCAAATAGACAAATAACCAACTTATATTATTACCATAATTCAGTCAACTTGTCAATCAAAAATACATTTTATTACAAAAAATCCTTTATTTTTTTTAAGAACAGTAACAGATGCAACAGCACATAAATCTTTAATAACACTTTTAGCACCTTGATCTTTATTAATAACAAAATAAAGTGCTCCTCCTAAAGTCAAATAATCACGTGCACCAAAAAGTATTTTATACACTATATCTTTACCAGCTCTAATAGGTGGATTAGTAACAATAATATCGTATTTTTTATCAACATTTTCGTAAACATTACTATAAAAAGCATGAGCAGAAACACCATTTTCTTTAAGATTCATAACCGCAAGATGAACAGCTCTCTTATTAACATCAATCATGTCTACATCTAAATTAAAAAAAGAAGATAAAATTATACCAATCGCACCATATCCACAACCAACATCCAAACATCTCCCAGAAATATTCAAAGAAAGTAAAGTATCAATTAATGTTCTACTACCAAAATCAAGTCCCTTCTTAGAAAAAACTCCATTATCCGTATTAAAAACAAATTTCTTATCATGAACATTAACAATTATTTTTTTCAAATTACTTTCCAGATTATCATTTGTAAAATAATGGCTCATTTTATCTTCCCCTTTATAGCACAAAAAGCCTATATGCATACGCAAATGGCTTTAAGTCTCAATAATTCAATTATTTTAATTCAACGCTAGCGCCAGCTTCTTCAAGTCTAGCTTTAAGTTCATTAGCTTCTTCAACAGGAATATTTTCCTTAACATTTCCACCATTATCAGCAACTTCTTTAGCTTCTTTAAGCCCAAGACCAGTAACTTCTCTAATAATTTTAATTACATTAATCTTAGCAGCTCCAGCACTTGTAAGAACTACTGTTTGTTTACTTGGTCCAGCTTCTTCTGCTTGAGCAGGAGCAGCAGCAACTGCTACAGCACTTGGATCAACACCAAATTCTTCCTTCATTGCGTCAACTAATTCCTTTACTTCTAATAATGTCATTTCTTTTAAAGAGCTAATAAAATCTTCTTTTGTTATTTTTGCCATAATAACTTTTCCTCCTTTATTTTAATATTTTAATTTTCTTTTTGTTCACTATAAAGATCAAGAGCAATACTTAAATCTTTAACAATTTGCATCATACCACCTGCAAGCATTGTATATAATCCTTCACGAGATGGAATTTTAGCAAATTCATCAAGTTTAGCTTTATCACAAACAGAATTTTCAATATATCCTGCTTTTAAAACTAAAGCTTCATTTTTCTTAGCTGTATCACTTAAAACCTTAACAGCAGCTACATCATCATTTGAAAATGCAATAGCAGTAGGCCCAGTTAAAAATTCATCAAAATTAATGTTCATATCTTTAAAAGCTAGTCTAAGCAAAGTATTTTTATAAACTTTATATTCTGAATCATTTTCTCTAAGTTTTATTCTAAGATTTTTAATTTCGTTATCAGTAAGACCACGATAATCAAATAAAACAATAGACTTAGCACCACTACATTTATCTTTAATTTCAGATACTATAGCTTGTTTAAGTTCCAATGATTTAGTACTAGGCATTCCTATTCCTCCTTATTTATTATATTTTATAAGTGCAAAAGATAAAGAAGCCCCCAAAGACTTCTTTAATATACAAAAAGTATAAAGTCCTCGGTAGGATTTACTAACAACCTACTGTCTTTGGCACTTGATAACCATATTATAAACTATTTTTTATTAATTGTCAAAACTATTTTGATCTATTCTAACTGCAGGGCTCATAGTAGAACAAATACTAATTGATTTAACATATGTTCCCTTAGCAGTTTGAGGTTTAGCCTTAATAATTGTCTTAACAAAAGCATCTAAATTTTCTTTTAAATCTTCATCACTAAATGAAACTTTACCAATAATTCCATGAACATTACCATAACTATCTGTACGATATTCAAGTTTACCAGCTTTAGCATCTAAAACAGCTTGTTTAACATTAGTAGTTACAGTACCAGTTTTAGGATTTGGCATAAGACCTTTAGGTCCCAAAATTTTCCCAATCTTACCTAAAATAGGCATCATTTCAGGAGTAGCAATTAAAGTATCAAATTCAAACCAATTTTCTTTTTGAATTTTTTCAATCATATCTGCATCTCCAACAAAATCAGCACCAGCATCTACTGCTTCCTTAGCAGCATCTCCTTTAGCAATAACAAGAACTCTAGTTTCCTTGCCAGTTCCCTTAGGAAGTACAATAGCACCTCTTAATTGTTGATCAGCTTTTTTTACATCTAAGTTTAAATTCATAGCAACTTCAATAGTAGCATCAAATTTAACATTAGAAACTTCTTTTACAAGTTTAATTGCTTCTTCTTTAGTATAAAGTTTATTCTTTTCAATTTTAGAAACTTGTGCTTTATAGCTTTTTCCTCTAAATTTCATCTTAATTCCTCCTTATGTGGTATTAGCGGATTTATACCTCCCACATAGGTAAAACCTATGTAATATTATTTATTTTACTAATTATTCAGTAATTTCTATTCCCATGTTTTTTGCAGTGCCACTAATAATTTTAATTGCTTCTTCAACATCATAAGCATTTAAATCAGGTAACTTAGTTTCTGCAATCTCTTTAAGTTGTTCTTTTGTAATAGTTCCAACAACTTCCTTAGATCCTTTGCTAGAACCTTTCTTAACTTTAGCATATTTTTTAATCAAAAATGCAGCAGGTGGAGTCTTAATTACAAAATCAAATGAACGATCTTCATAAATTGAGATTTCAACAGGTAAAACATTACCCATTTGTTCTCTAGTAGCGTCATTATATTTTGTACAAAATTCACCTAAATTAATTCCTGCAGGTCCAAGAACAGTACCAACTGGTGGAGCTGGTGTAGCTTTTCCTGCTTCAATTTGTAATTTAATAACTTTAACAACTTCTTTATTCACGAAAAACACCTCCATATTATTTTTTCATCCAAAGTTTTCGCGAGTGGTAATAATAGCTCCGCTTTGCCTCCCACTTAAATTTTATATACATATATTTAAAGATAAATAT
>JBJEYJ010000156.1:0-27669 GCA_051886655.1 Bacilli bacterium
AATTAATAAAGGTGCAAGAAAATTGCACTTTTTTTGTTGTTTAAAAATATCTTTTTTTTCTCATTATATGAATAGAATAATAATGGGAGGATGCTTATGTTTTCAAAATATGATGAAGAAGCAAAAAAAGTATTAGTTAATATGCAAAAGGAAATGGTTAGTTTAAAACATCCTTATATTGGAAGTGAGCATTTATTGCTTTCTTTGCTTAAATATGGTAATAAAGATATTGTTAATAAGTTTAAGGATGTGGGGGTTACTTATGATGTTTTTAGAAATGAACTAATTAAAGTTGTAGGAATTGGAAAAAGTAATAATGATTTTTATTTATATACACCACTTCTTAGAAGTATTTTAGAATCTGCTAATATTGATTCTAGTGATAAGGGTAAAAAACAGGTTGATACTAGTGATCTTTTTTTAGCACTTTTTGAAGAAGGAGAAGGTGTTGCGATTAGAATTCTTTTAGGTATGGATGTTGATGTTGATAGTTTGTATGATGATTTTTATGTTTCGAAGAAAACTAAGAATGTGAAGTTGTCTGTTGAGACTTTTGGTATTGATCTTAACAAAAAATGTAGTAGTGGAGAAATCGATCCGGTTGTTGGTCGCGATAAGGAAATTTCTAGATTACTTGAGATTTTATCTAGGCGTACTAAAAATAATCCGCTTCTTTTAGGAGATGCTGGAGTTGGAAAAACTGCGATTGTTGAGGAGCTTGCAAGACGACTTGAGACTTCTAATGTTCCTAATAAACTTATTGGTAAAAGAATTGTTTCTGTTTCTATGGCTAGTTTAGTTGCAGGAACTAAGTATCGTGGAGAGTTTGAAGAACGTCTTGAGAAAATTATTCGTGAACTTGAAGAGAATGATGATGTTATTTTGTTTATTGATGAGATTCATACTTTAGTGGGTGCAGGTGGTGCAGAAGGGGCAATTGATGCTAGTAATATATTAAAACCTGCTCTTGCACGTGGTAAAATTAAAGTGATTGGTGCTACTACTACTTCTGAATATAAGGAATTTATTGAAAGTGATAGAGCTCTTTCTCGTCGATTTCAGACTGTTGTTGTGGAGGAACCTTCTTTAGATGAGACAATTAATATTTTGAAGAAGTTAAGACCAATATATGAAAGTTATCATAAAGTAAAAATAAGTGATGATGTTATTTCTGAAATAGTTTCTTTGTCTGATAGATATATTTATGATAGAAAGATGCCTGATAAGGCAATAGATGTTATGGATGAGGTTTGTTCTAGGACTAGTGTTTCTTTGTATAAGAGTGATAATATGAATGAAATAATTGATAAGCTTTCTGAAGTTAAGAATCTTAAGAATGAGTCTATTATGAATAATAATTTTAATGAAGCATTTTTGTATAAGAAAACTGAAATGATTTTGGAGGATAAGAAGAACAAGATTGAACTTAAGAGTGTTAATAAGTGTTATAAAAAGATAAAGAAAGATGATGTATTTAAGATTGTTGAGGAAAAGAGTAATATTCCTATTTATAGGGATACTGCTCGAGCTTTTGATAAGTTTGAGAGTTTTATTTCTAATGCTGTATTTGGGCAAGATGAAGCTATAAAATTAGTTTGTGATACTTTTAAGAAGAAGAATCTTTCTAGGGCTCATGGAAAGCCAATATCTTTTTTGTTTGTTGGGCCTACTGGAGTTGGGAAAACTCTTCTTGCTAAGGAATATGGAAAATACTTTTATGGGGATAATATTATAAGAGTTGATATGAGTGAGTATAGGGAAAGTCATTCTGTTAGTAAGATGATTGGGTCTCCTCCAGGGTATGTTGGTTATACTGATAATAAGAATGTATTTGAACAAGTTAAGGATAAGCCTTATAGTTTAATTATTTTAGATGAAATTGAGAAAGGTAGTAGGGAAGTTATTAATTTATTTTTGCAAGTTTTAGATGAAGGCGTTGCTAAAAATAGTAAGGGAGAAGTTATTAATTTTTCTAATACTACTATTATTATGACTTCTAATTTGGGATGTGAAAAAAGTAGTATAGGTTTTAGTGATAATGTTAATTATGAGGATATTAATAAGTTTTTTGGCGTAGAATTTGTTAATAGAATTGGTAATGTTGTTAAGTTTAATAAAATTGATGATGTGACTTCAAGAAGACTTGTTAATTCTAAACTCTCTAATTTGAGAAAGTTTTATAAGAATAAGAATATAGTTTGTAGTTTTTCTAATAAACTTGTTTCTGAAATAGTTGATCTTTGCCAGTATGAAAAGTATGGTGCAAGAAAAATAGATGGTATTATTAGTGATAGAGTTGAAAGTGTTATTGTTGATAAGATTTTAGAAGGCGTGGATAGAGTTAGGATTGATGGAGTAGAAAGTTTGGTTTAGGTGTTTTGAAGGTTTACTAACCTTCTTTTTTTTGATATAATACAGGCAGGTGATTTATATGGAAAAGACAAGAACAAGATTTGCACCTAGTCCTACGGGATATATGCATATTGGAAATTTAAGAACTGCTATATTTGAATATTTAATTGCTAAACATGATGATGGTGATTTTATACTTAGAATAGAAGATACTGATCAAACTAGAAGAGTTGAAGGAGCAACTGAGTTTATTTATGATACTTTGAGGCTTTGTGGTTTTTCTATTGATGAGGGGCCTCTTAATGCTTCAGAATATGGGCCTTATGTTCAAAGTGAAAGAATAGAAATATATCAAGAATATGCGCATAAGTTAGTTGAAATGGGTAAGGCTTATTATTGCTTTTGTACAGAAGAGAGACTTAATGAACTTCGTGAAGTTGCGAATTTAAATAAAGTTCCTTTTATGTATGATGGACATTGTAAAAATATTAGTAAAGATGAAGCTCTTGCTAGAATTGAAGCTGGTGAAAAGTATGTTATTCGTCAAGCTATGCCGAAGAGTGGAGAAACTGTTATTGATGATATTGTTTATGGAAAAGTTGTTATTGATAATAGTGTGCTTGAAGATCAAATTCTTCTTAAGTCTGATGGATATCCCACTTATAATTTTGCTAATGTTATTGATGATCATTTGATGAAAATTACTCATGTTGTTCGTGGAAAGGAATATTTAGACCAGACTGCTAAATATAATTTATTATACGAGGCTTTTGGATGGGATAAACCTAAGTATATTCATGTTGCTATGGTTTTAGGAGAAGATGGTACTAAACTAAGTAAACGTAATGGAGATGCTTCTTTTATGGATTTGTATAATGAAGGTTATTTACCAGAAGCTATTGTTAATTATTTGGTACTTCTTGGATGGAGTCCTAATAGTAATCAGGAAGTATTTTCTATGGATGAGCTTATAAGAGAGTTTTCACCTGAAAGAATTAGTAAATCTTCAAGTCAGTATGATGTTAAAAAGTTAAACTGGTTTAATGCTCAATACATTAAAAAAATGTCTGATGATAAATATTTAGAATTAGTTATTCCATTTTTGAAAGAAGCATATGATTTAACAAATAAAAGTGAAGAATGGATTAAACATTTGGCACTTATTTATAAGAACCATATTAATTATGGTAAACAAATTGTTCAAGATGTTAGTTTGTTTTTTGATAATGAAACTAAACCATCTGAAGAATGCATAGAATTTATGAAAAATGATGGTGTTTCTGAAGTTATCAGTGCTTTTAAAGATGAAGTTATTGCTATTAGTGAATGGAATGTTCCTAATATTTCTAGTGCTATTAACAATGTTAAAGAAAAGACTGGTGCGAAGGGTAAGATGCTTTATATGCCTATTAGAATTAAAACATCTGGTATTATGCATGGCCCTGAACTTGCGGATACTATTTATTTAATTGGTAAGGATACCGTTATTGATAGATTAAGTAAGGAGTGATGTGTTTTTGAAATTATACAATACTTTGACTAGAAAAATAGATGATTTTGTACCTTATGAAGAAGGTGTTATAAAAATGTATACATGTGGTCCGACTGTGTATCATTATGCTCATATTGGTAATCTTAGGACTTATATTATGGAAGATGTTCTTGAGAAGTCTTTTAAGTTTTTAGGATATGATGTTAAGAGAGTGATGAATATTACTGATGTTGGTCATCTTTCTAGTGATGCTGATACTGGTGATGATAAAATGATGCTTGGGGCAAAACGTGAAAATAAGACTGTTATGGATATTGCTAAGTTTTATACAGATGCCTTCTTTAATGATTGTGAAAAGCTTAATATAAAAAAACCAGAAATAGTTGTACCTGCTACAACTTTAATAGATGAATATATAAATATGATAGAAAGTCTTCTTAATAAAGGATATGCTTATAAATCTGGTGAAAATATTTATTTTGATACATCTAAACTTGAAGAGTATTATGTTTTAACAAATCATACAAGTGATGATTTATTTGTAGGAGTTCGTGATGATGTAATAGAGGATGAAAATAAAAGAAATAAAACAGATTTTGTGCTTTGGTTTACTAAATCAAAATTTGATAATCAAGAACTTAAATGGAATTCTCCTTGGGGAGAAGGTTATCCGGGATGGCATATAGAATGTTCATGTATATCTTTAAAATATTTAGGAGAATATTTAGATATTCATTGTGGTGGTGTTGATAATATATTTCCACATCATACAAATGAAATTGCCCAAACGGAAAGTTATGTAGGACATCCTTGGTGCAGGTATTGGTTTCATGTAGAACATTTGAATGATAAAAGTGGAAAAATGAGTAAAAGTAAGGGTGATTTTTTGACTGTTTCTTTACTTGAAGAAAAGGGATATAATCCTCTTGCTTATAGGATGTTTTGTTTATCTTCTCATTATAGAAAGCAGCTTATGTTTTCTTATGATGTACTTGATGGATTTCAAAATGCTTATGATAAGTTAAAGAAAAAAGTACTTTCTTTGGGTGATTCTGGGGAAGTTCTGGATGTTTCTTTGTATATAAATAAATTTAAAGATAATATTAATAATGATCTTAATACTTCAATGATGTTAACAACATTATTTGATGTATTAAAAGATAATAGTTTAAATGATGCATCAAAAAGATATTTGATAGAAGAATTTGATAAAGTATTAGGACTTGATTTGTTTACAGAGATAAAAAAAGAAAGAACAGTTGATGAAGAAATTATATTGAAAAAAATATCTGAAAGAGCTAAGGCAAAAGAAAATAAAGATTATGCTTTAGCTGATAGTATACGTGATGAACTTTTATCTTTAGGGATAAAACTTATTGATACTAAAGATGGAACAAATTATGAAGTAATTTAAGGAGGGTTATATGAGTAGTGTATATTTATTAATTTTTGTATCTATTGCAATTACTTTAGGAGCACAAATTTTGATAAGTGCTAGATATAGTAAATATTCTAAAATTCAAAATAGAAGAGATATTTCTGGTGTTGAGGTTGCTCAAGAAATACTTAAGAGAAATGGCCTTGATAATGTTTATGTTGTTGAAACTAAGGGGTATTTATCTGATCACTTTGATCCAGGAGCTAATGTAGTAAGACTTTCTTCTGAGGTATTTCATGGTAAGACTCTTAGTGCTGCGGCAGTTGCTGCGCATGAGGTTGGTCATGCTATTCAACATAAGGAAGGTAACTTTTTTATGAAGCTTAGGAAGTTTATTTTTCCTGTTGTTAATCTTTGTTCTAAATTTGGTTATATTGCAATACTTATTGGACTTATATTTGGGTCTTTAAGACTTTTTTATGTAGGTATTGCTATGCTTGTTGCTATTTTGTTTTTTCAACTTGTTACTTTACCTGTTGAATTTGATGCTTCTAAAAGGGCTATGGCTAATTTGGAAAAGTTTAATCTTTTAGATAATGCTGAAAGAAAAGGTGCTTCTAAAGTTTTAGTTGCTGCTGCTCTTACTTATGTTGCAGGACTTGTTACGACTTTACTTGAAATTGTACGACTTTTACTTATGGTGGCAGGAGATAGGGATTAGTGAGTCTTTATCAACTGTCTTTTTTAGGGGATGCAGTCTTTGAACTTTTAGTAAGACAGTATTTAATTAGTAAGAATATTGTGAAACTTAATGATTTACAAAAGTTTACACTTGATTTTGTTACTGCTAAAAGACAAGCTTATTTTGCTGACAAACTTGTTTCCTCTAGTTTTTTAACAGATGATGAAGTTGAAATTTTGAGAAAAGGTCGTAATTTAAAAACACATAAAAGTCCTAAAAATTGTGATGCTGTTACATATAAGTATGCTACTGGATTTGAAGTTTTGATTGGGTTTTTATATGTTAATGATAAAGAAAGGCTTAATGAAGTATTTGATTTTATAATAAATTTGTAAGGATGTAATAAATATGTTGATATATGGTAAAAATAGTTGTTTAGAATATTTAAAAAAAGGAAAAAAGGTTAAATCTTTATATTTGGATAGGAATTTTAGTGATAAAAAGTTAATTTCCTTAATAGAAAATTTAAAAATTAAGCCTTATTTTCATACGAAAAATGAATTAGATGAACTTGCAAATGAAAATCATCAAGGTATAATTATTGATGCAGGGGAATATGAATATGCAGATCTTGATGATATCATTTGTGATAATGGTTTTATTGTAATTCTTGATCATTTGGAAGATACTCATAATTTTGGGGCAATAATTAGGACTTGTGTTGCTGCGGGAGTTGATGGAATTGTTATTCCTAGAGATAGAAGTGTTAGTGTTAATTCTACAGTTATGAAAACAAGTGTTGGTTCAGCTCTTAATATGAAAATAGCAATGGTTACTAATATAAATCATGCTATTAAATATTTGAAGGATCATAATTATTGGGTTTATGCAAGTGATATGAATGGTGATTTGTATACAGATGTTAAATACGATGGAAATATTGCAATTGTTATTGGAAATGAAGGAAAAGGTGTTAGTGAACTTGCCTTAAAATCATCTGACTATGTTGTTTCTATTCCTATGAGCGAAAAAATAGAAAGTTTAAATGCTTCAGTTGCTGCTGGAATTCTTATTTACGAGGCGGTGAGACAAAGAAGCTAGTAGGAGGATGTATGCAATATAATGATAATGAACTTATTTATATGATTAAGGAAGACGAGGAGGCTCTTAATTTTCTTATGAAAAAATATGAACCTTTATTTAGAAGTCTTTCTTATTCTTTTGCAAAAAAATATAATTATAGAGGTATAGAAATTGATGATTTAGTTCAACAGTGTAGAATTACTTTGTGCAAAGTTGTTGATAGGTATGATTCTAATAGAGAAGTTCTTTTTTATTCTTATCTTTTGCTATGTTTAAAAGGGTCTATGTTAAAATTTTGTAAAAAATATTATGTTAAGACAGATAATTTTAATTATATGGATATTGAAAATTATGATGATATATTGGAACTTGCTTCTGATGTTGATGTGTTTGAAGAATATAGTGATTATGATTTTTTGGAAAAAGTTATTTCTTTTAAGAATAGTTTAGATTTTTTGGATGCTCAAGTTTTTGAACTTAGATATAATGGATTTTCGTATAAAGATATTGCTGTTTTGCTTGAGATTAGTAAGAAAAAGGTTGACAATATTTTAGTAAAAATTAGGAAAAAATTAGAAAAGTATTTTTTATTTTCTTAACTTGTGGTATACTTTCTATGATAGGTGGTTTGCGATATGACTGATAATATAATTTCGCTTAGACAATTTATTGATAGAAGAGATGAATTTTTTGATACTAAGATTTATACTTTTTGTCGTCTTATGAAAAAAGTTTCTGAGGCTATTGATAGAGAAGAACGTAATATTATTAGGATTAATTTGGATGAAATTAAGATTAATACTAGTAATGGTGAGATTGTGCTTCCTGATAGTTTATTTAGTAATTCTATGGATATGACTGTTGCAGGTTTTAATACTGGTATTAGTTTGATGGCGGATAGAAAGAGTTCTAAAGAACATAAAAGGGTGTCTCTTGCTCTTATGATACTTGGTTGGTATTGTAATGAAGATGGAAGTGCTATTATTAGTGATATTAATGTTTTAGAAAATTTTGATCAATATATGAGTATGGTTCCAGAATGGCTTCAAGATTTCTTTGTGGGAGTATTTAGAAGAATGGATTATGATACTTCTTTTGCTGACTATTATAAGAATAATTTTAATGATAAGATAAAATCTGATATAAAAGAAGCTTTTAAGGTTTATAATTTATCTGATGAGCAAATGAAAAAGATAACTAAGGTTATTTTAAAAAGAATAGATAATCAAGTGTTAGGTGGTGATTCTAATGCGTAAAAATGATAATTTTGGAGGTAGAGAACAAAAGTCTTTGGATGCTTTGGAATCTTCTATTAAGTATGTTTATGATAGTATGAAGCCTACACTAGATGAGAGTCTTAAGGCTGAAAGTGTTGTTAATGATAGTTTGGGAGTTATTAATAATAGTTATGCTAATTCAAATGATGTGAATAACTATTCTTCACAAGGTCAAAGTGAATCAAGAGCTAAAGTTAGGGTGCTTACTCCGAATAATCGTCCTGTTGTTAAAGATAATTACAACGAAGTTAGCAATAACTTTGGTAGTAATAATTATGGCTTTAATGCAGGTTATAGTGCTGATAATCAAGGATTTGTTAATCCTAAACAATCAGGTTCTGCTCAAACTTTAATACTTATTTTTACTGCTATACTTGTTGTTATGGTTGTTTTAGTTAGTCTTGTAATAATGAGATTTCTTGGTATTTAAGAGTAATTAACTTTATTTTTTGATATTTTTGATAAAAACTATATTAAATTATAGTTTTTTCTTTGTGTTTTTATGTGTTTAATGATAAAATATTTAGTTAAGGAGATGGTAAAATGTCACTTTTTAGAAAAATGTTTGACTTTGATGAAAAAGAACTTAGAAGATTTGATAAAATAGCTGATCAAATAATTGAACTTGATGAAGAATATGTAAAACTAAGTGATGATGAGCTTAAAAATAAAACTGAAGAGTTTAAGAAAAGACTTGAATCTGGAGAAGATTTTGATGATATTTTAATTGAAGCTTTTGCTACTGCTAGAGAAGCATGTTTTAGGGTAATTGGAGAAAAACCATATAAAGTTCAACTTATTGGGGGACTTGCTCTTCATTATGGTAATATTGCAGAAATGAAAACTGGTGAAGGAAAAACTCTTACTTCTGTTATGCCTGCTTATCTTAATGCTTTAGGTGGAAAAGGTGTTCATATCGTTACAGTTAATGAGTATTTGGCTGAACGTGATTCTAAATGGATGGGGCAAATTCATGAGTTTTTAGGACTTAGTGTAGGTCTTAATCTTAGAGATTTAAGTCCAAGTGAAAAAAGAGCTGAATATGATAAAGATATTTTATATTCTACAAATAATGAAATAGGATTTGATTATCTTCGTGATAATATGGCTATTCGTAAAGAAGATAGAGTTCAACAACGTGGACTTAATTATGCAATTGTTGATGAAGTTGATTCAATTTTAATTGATGAAGCTCGTACACCTTTGATTATTTCTGGTGGTTTTCTAGAAAATAAGAATTTATATATTGATGCAGATAGGTTTGCTAAGAGCTTGAATGCTGATAAAGATATTGTTTATGATGCTAAACTTAAGAGAACAAATCTTTCTGAAGATGGTATGAAAAAGGCAGAAAAGTATTTTCATATTGATAATTTATATGATGTTGATAATTCAACTTTAGTACATTTTATTAATCAAGCCCTTCATGCTAATTATTCACAAAAAAATGATGTTGATTATGTTGTTAAAGATGGAAAGATTGTAATAGTTGATCAATTTACTGGGCGTTTAATGCCAGGACGTGCTTTTAGTGATGGGCTTCATCAAGCTATTGAGGCTAAAGAAGGTGTTGAAATTCAACAAGAAACTAAGACACTTGCTACTATTACATTCCAAAACTTATTTAGAATGTATAATAAACTTTCTGGGATGACTGGTACTGCTAAAACTGAGGAAGAAGAATTTAGAGAAATTTATAATATGTATGTTATTTCTATTCCTACTAATAAACCTGTTATTCGTGAAGATATGGCTGATTTGATTTATGCTAGTAAGAAGTCTAAATATAAAGCTATAATAGATGAAATTGCTGAAAGACATGAAAAAGGGCAACCTGTACTTGTTGGTACTATTGCAATTGAAACGAGTGAAGAAATTAGTAGTCTTCTTAAGAAACGCGGTATTCCTCATGAAGTTTTGAATGCTAAGAATCATGCTCGTGAAGCAGATATTATTGCTAAAGCTGGGGAAAAAGGTTCTGTTACTATTGCTACTAATATGGCAGGACGTGGTACTGATATTAAACTTGGAGAAGGTGTAAAAGAACTTGGTGGTTTATGTGTAATTGGTACTGAAAGACATGAATCTCGTCGTATCGATAACCAACTTCGTGGTCGTAGTGGTCGTCAAGGAGATCCTGGGTTCACTCAATTTTATATAGCTATGGATGATGAACTTATGATTCGTTTTGGTTCTGAAAAGATTAAAAATATCTTACAAAATACTGGTATAGATGATGGTATGGTTATTAGAAGTAAGATGTTTAGTAAGTCAGTTGCATCTGCTCAAAAAAGAGTTGAAGGTAATAACTATGATATGAGAAAATCTGTTCTTCAATATGATGATGTTATGAATAAACAAAGAGAACTTATTTATGGAAAAAGAAATACTATTTTAGATAGTGATTCTATTCATGAAGAAATTCTTAAATCTATGTATAATCATATCGCAGATATTATTGAATCTCATTTGGATGAATCAGAACATTTAGGTGATGAAGATATTAAAGATATTACCGAGTACTTTAATTCTAATTTACTTAGAAAAAATATAGATGAAGTGTTCTTTGATGATAAGTCTATTGATGAAATTATTGATGGTCTTTATGATTTGATTGTTTCAGAATATGAAGAAAAGATTAAAGATATTCCTGAGGAAGTTACAAATGAATTTGAAAAAGTTATTAGTCTTAATGTGATTGATAAATACTGGATGGAACAAATTAATACAATGGCTCATTTGAAAGAAGGTATTTTCTTAAGACAATATGCTCAAGATAATCCTTTAAGAGCATATACTCAAGAAGGATTTGAACTGTTTGATGCTATGCTTGAAAATATTGATAAGTATGTTACTTTGTATTTATTGAAGGCTGAAATTAGACAAAATATTGAAAGAAAAGAAGTTGTAAAGAATAAATCTACTAATGATAGTGATACAACAAGGAAAGGACGTACTATAAAGAAAGAAAAAGTTGGTAGAAATGCGCCTTGTCCATGTGGGTCAGGTAAGAAATATAAGCAATGTTGTGGAAAGTAGCATAAAATAAAGGAAAATTTAATATTTAGAAATTAGTAAGTTGGTTCGAGTTTTATAACTTGTCCACGTAAATTTAAGATTGTGGACAAAAATACATGAATTTATATAAAATTTAGTATATTATTTGTATACAACACGTTAGATAAAAGTCATTAAATTTTGACGGCTTTTTTGTTTAACAAAATCCATTAAAATTATATAAATAAAAGGATAAAGATGATTTTGAACTTTAGAAAAACTAAAATGTCATTTTAGTAGCACACTACGATATTGGCAGAGCCAATAACTCTGTGTGCCAAGGATAAATCCTTTGGAAACTTTAAAGTAATAACGATACAAGCGATAGCGAGTCAGGTTATTGCTTTTCTTATTTCAACATTCAGTTTTGTAAAAAATAAAATAATATTGCCACTTTAATTCTTCATAATAAAACGTGTCAAATATTTTACACATTTAATATAAGAAAAATTTTTTTGACAAATTTTATGTTGTTTCCAAAAAAAATGTGTTATACTACTATAGAGATAGGTGGACGATTATGGGAAAAGAAATCAAAAGATTTAGTATTGAAAAAGAAAAATTTGATCAGAAATATGGAAATAAAACGACATTTATTGCAAATGTTCCTGTAAATTTAACGATAGGTAAAGAATGTATAATTAAAGGTAAAAATAATGAAAAGAATGAAGAGTACTATAAATGGCAGTTTATATCTTCTTTAATAAATTCAGGATTATATAGCAAGGATTTTATTGGTGTCGAAATATGTTTACCAAAAGGAAATAAAAATTCAGCACCAATTAAATTTGATGCTGCTATTTTTAGGGATGAAAATTGGTTTGAACACTATAAAAAATTTCACGATAGCAATGATCAAAAAGAATTAGAATGGATAAGAAAAAACATAATTTGTGTTATTGAATTCAAAAATGAGTCTGCAAAGAATATTGAAATAGTGTATAATCAGCAATTGCGTCCAGCCATGAAAGAAATAGAAAGCTATTATGGTATAGGAATGCTTTATGATACAGAAAAATTATATTTATTCAAAAAAAATTATGATAAATTTACAAGATTGGATGATAGTTTAAATAAAAAAGGTGAAGCAAGCGGAATAAAAGAGTTATCTCTTAATATTCCAGATGCTTATATTAAAATTCCAAATTATGATCAAATAACAAAAAAAATTGGTTTTAATATTATAGATAGAGGTAATAGAAATGTCTATGATTTAGATATAATTACTGGAGCTAGTTCTACACAATTAAAAGATAATGTAGCTGAAATTCTTAGGGTTATGGATAAACAGTCTATGAGGAATGAAAGAGGATATGAGATATTAATTCAAATTCTTGCACTTAAAATTTATGATGAAAAGCGTTCGCAAGGATTATATATTGACGAACAAGATAATAAAAAATTAGATTTCTATGCTGAAGAACATGAAATGAAAAAAATGGACTTATTATTCTATATTAATGATTTTGAAAAAGATTTTGTTACTCTTTCTGATGAAGATATAAAAGCCTTCATAGATAGAATGAGAAAATTATATAATGAAGCTTCAGAAAAATATCATTATATTTTAAAAGAAAATGATGAAGAAACAATTAGTTGGTCGAAGGAATCTCATGTACATATAATTAGTGAAATAGTTAAACAATTTCAAGACTACAGTTTTATTTTATCAAGTCAAACTGATTTATATCAATTAGTTTTTTACCAATTTGCAAGTGAATTTTCGAAAGCTAAGAATGGGCAATTTGTAACACCGATTCCTGTTATAAAATTTTTGGTAGATATAGTTAATCCTAAAAGAACAGAAACAGTAATTGATCCAACAGTAGGTATTGGGGATTTTTTAGCTCTTGCTTATAAGCATTCAGGATCAAAACTTAATGATGAAAATTTATATGGATTAGATAATGATGAACAAATGATAATGTTGGCTCAATTAAATATGTTACTTAATGGTGATGGTAATTCTAAACTAAGTTATAGACCAGATAAAGGCTCAATAATATGGAAGTTTGATTCAAGGGGAGAACTAGTTGAATTGAAACACTCTCTTCATAAGAATGGTAATTGGGATAATTGGGATAAACAAAAACGATTAAAGAAATTTGACATTGTATTAACTAACCCACCATTTGGTGATGGGCGTAGATATGAAGTTAAAACAGAGGCTGATCGATTAGCAATAGAAAATTACGAATTGTGGAATATTGCCAAAGATTCTAATTCGATTGACATGGGATTGATATTTTTAGAGAATGCTTATAGGATTTTAAAGGAAAATGGAAGAATGGGTATCATATTATCTAATTCTCTTGCTTCTGTTGAAAAATGGTCAAAAGCAAGAGAATGGTTAATGAAAAAAATGAGAATTGTTGCATTATTTGATTTGCCATCTAATGTTTTTGCGGATACTGGTGTAAATACTACAATTATTGTGGCCTACAAACCAAGTGAAGATAAATTGAATAAGTTGATAGAAAATGATTATAGTATCTTTGTTAAAGACATTAAAAAAATTGGATACACAGTTAAAACATCAAATAGAGTAAAATATTTTGATAAAACTTATAAATTAGATAGTAATTATAATATTATGGTTGATAGTGAAGGAAATCCTATAATTGATGAAGAATTTACAGATATTGTTAATGAATTTAATGATTGGGCTATAAAACAAGAAAAAGATTTACAAGATATATTTTTATAGGTGGATTTTATGAATGAAATTAAACTAAGCAATATCTCAAATAACCGTAATATTTTATCTCCATCAAATTATGAGAATATTAATATTAATTCAACTATTCAAATACAGTTAAAAAATTTAATAGATAGTGTAGATAAAGGTATAGAGATTGGAAGTAATAATTATGTAGATACTTCTAATTATAAATTCATTAGAACTTCAGCTTTTACTGATTACAAACTTTCTATAGAAGAAGATAAAAATTCAGTCTTGAATATATCATCAAATTCATATGTTAATATGAACTTAAAAGAAAACGATATTTTGATATGCAAAGACTCTAATGTTGGGGAAGTAGTTATTTTAGACAAGGATTATAAAAATTACATGTTTTCGTCTGGTATAAACAGATTAAATATTTCTAAAAATAAGCTATATATATATGCTATTATGAAAAATTCAAAATTTAAACAGCAGTTTATTTCAAAAATTCCGAAAGGTTCAACCATTATGCATGGAAAAAATTTATATTTAGATTGTTTGATTCCATTTCCTAATGATAATAAAAGTATTGAATACATAGAAAATTTAATTAAAATTTTAATCAACAAAGAAAAAGAATTAAAAAATAAAAAAAATCAAATTGATAATATTATTGAAAAGGAATTATATGACAAAGACATAATAGATAATTCTAATAAGTTTTATAAATATCCAAAAATAAGCCAATTAATGAGAATAAATAGACTAGATACTGGAAATTACACAGAAGAGTATTCAAAAATTGATAGTATGATTAAAAAATATAAATTTGGTTATTACTTTATAGATAAAAAAAATATAAGTGGTGGAAATACGCCTAAAAAGAGAATAATCAGCAATTCTTCAAATTACAAATATCATTGGATTACCCCTTCATATATTTATAATGATGGGACAATAGATTTATCTTATAGTATAAGTTGTGAGAAATGTAATATTAAGAAAAATTGTATGTTGATAATAAACCGAACTTCAAAAGGTGGTCTTGGTGAATATGTAGGAATTTCTTCATTTTATGATCATGAAAAAAACGGTGATGCACAACATAATCAAGGAATATATAAAATTAAAAATATGAATGATAATGATTTAATTTATTTGACATGCTTAATGAATTCTAAATTATATCGGAAGTATTGTGCAAATTTATCTATGGGATCAAAAATGAAAGAACTAAAATTAAACAATATATTAACAATTCCATTTCCAAAATTTGATGATAAAACAAAGACACAAATATGTAGTTTATACTACAATAAGTTAAGGAAAAATGTAACTGATTCAAAGGAATTTGTTCAATCTAACAAAGAATGGGATAGTAAGGCAGGAATTTTAGATATATATGAATCAATTATAAATACGAAGCAAATTCTTAATAATATGATTGAAAGAATTTATGAAAATAAAGAAATAGAATTTGAATATAAAATATTTTAATAATAACAAAATATTTATGTTATTATTAAAGGAAATAGAAACAAAATGGTGTGAAATTAATGATTTGTCCACATTTTGTCCACAGTAGATAAATAATAATAGTACAGATAATACTACAAATACAATAAATACAGATGATACCTGATACCAGAATACAATAAAATACAGATAGTATTATAAATACTGATAATATAGTAATGTTCAGTTCATGTGGGTCAGGGAAAAATACAAACAATGTTGTGGTAAATAACTCGTAAAAATCCATAAACAAAGGGAAAACACGAGTTTTTCTTTTGTTGAAAAATAACCTAAAATATTACTTTGATCCATTCTGAAGTTACTTTATTTTTAGTATTTTACCATATTTTTGATATTTGATTGTAATGAAATAATTTTTAAATTAAAAAATATGATATACTAAGTTTGTAAGGTTGTGATATATTTGAAATTGTTAAATAAAGATTTTTTTGAATTAATGAAGAATTTTAGGGATGTTAATAATTTGCAAGAAGAACTGACTGATAATGATTGCAAATGTTGTGCTAATATGCTATCTGTATTTTCTGATATTACTAATGATCAATTTACATTTGCTGAAATGTTACAAACATATGACTTTATAACAGATGTTATTGATGGAGCTAGACCTGATATAATGATTATGACTGATGAGTATAGAGATATTTATAGATTGTTAAGAAGATATTCTATAACAAAAAGTTTAGATGATAATACTAGAAAAAAATTAGCATTTTTGATTTATCAGGCTAAATGCATAATGATAAAAGATGAAAAAACAAATGATTTAATTTGGAATATGGGATTGTTTGAAAAAGGCACAAAAAACTTTATTGAAGAATATGAATATCAAATTGAAGAATATCCTGATACATTTGAAATAAAGAAACCATTATCTGATACAACAAAAGATGATTTTGGATTAACAGAACATAACCCAGTAGAACTTATTTCTATTGGGGCCGAATATGATTATTTAAGTATGTTGTTAACAGAAGATGGTAAAGAAATATCTTTTGAAAGAGTGGGATCAATGATTCATGATGATGGGGTAACAAATATAGATATATGGAATATTTATAAAAAGAAATTAATTGGAAAAGAGCAAATAGCTACGTTTTATATTTCAGGATATGGAAATGAAAACATATTAGTTGCTCCTAAAGGTTTTAGATTTATATCTGAAGAATAATTTGATAATAGTAAGTAAAAAAAGATATAAATACTATATTAGGTGGTGAATGTATTGTGAATAGAATAGAGTTGAATAAAAAAATATTATATCTATGGAGAACAAGCAGGTAAAAATTGTAGTAGTGAAGAACTAATTAAATATTATAAAAAGTATCAAGATGTTTTGTTAGATTTATGATTAGTTTTCTCTTGTTTAAAAAATTATTTTCAATATATAATAAATATTGTATAATAAGTTTAGGATAGAGTAATTTTATTTTTGATTTATTTGAAAGGAGTTTATTATGATACTTAGAGCTTTTTGCGAAACAAGTAATGTTCTTCAGATATTTTATTTTATAAATATGATAGTAAAAATACTTTGTTATGTAGTTCCTGCGATACTTATATTAATGCTTACTATTGATATATTTAAAAATGTAATGAGCGGAGAAGATAATGTAATTAAAAATAACATGAAGATGATAGTTAAAAGAACTATTTTTGCAGTAGCAATATTCTTTGTACCGATGATTGTAAATATATCATTTGGACTTCTTGGTAATATGAATGTAAGTGCCGCTAAATGTTATAATAATGCTAATTTATCAACAATACAATCATTAAAAGAGAAAGAAGCTAAAGAATATGAAGAATATTTAGCGAAGAAAAAAGCGGAAACTGAAGAGAAAATAAAACAAGAAAGGCAAGAACAGCAAGATATGATTCGTGAAAATGCTGCAAGCTCTTCTGGTTCAAATCCAAAAGAATTAAAGGGAACTAAGTATAAAACATCATATAATAGTATTAGAATACTTAAAACTTTTAGTCCTAGTAATTGTAAAAAAATTGCATCTATAAAGGGAACAGGAAATGTAACAATTGCTCAAAGTCTTGCTTATACAGGTCAATATTATGTGGTGGGAATGATATCAAGAAGTGATAATGCAAAACTTTTTGTTTATAATAAAAATGGGAAATTGGTAAATATTCATTCTGCAAGTTCTTTAGGACATACGAATGGAATGACATATGGTAAAGATGGAAAAATTTATGTGACACATCCTTCTTATAGTAATAAGCTTTATTGTGTTCCTGCTTCAAATATAGCAAATAAAGGTACAGTTAAGAAAAATTGTGTGACTCTTAGGCACTCTCCAAGTGGTGTTGCATATGATTCTCACTCAGATAAGTATTATTTAATTGGAGGAACTAATTTACGTGTTTATAGTTCAGATTGGAAATATATGCATACAGTGAAAGCAAAGAGGAGAAACATAAAGCAGGACATTGGAGCATATGGTGGCAGAATTTTGGAAGTTATAAGCGGAAGTAATAATTATGTAGATATGTATAATTATTATAATAAAAAATATTTAGGCTCTTTTAAACTAAAAAATTTAGGTGCAGAGTTTGAAAGTGTGGCAGCAGATTCTGAGGGGCGTTTGATATTTTTGTTTCATAGTGCTGGTTCATCTGAAGGTTTATGGATAACTAAAGATCCTGTATTTGGTTAATTTTAGAAATTTAGGTTATAGAAAAGTTTATTAATAATTGTTTATGCTAATCTCTATATAAAAAACATGTCATTTATGCTGACATGTTTTTTTGTTGTCTTGTCCTCTGCTATTTAATTCTTCTTTTAAACTTCTGTTAGTAGCTTTTAGACTTTCTTTCATTAATTTTTCTATTTCTTTGTATAGTTTTTTATTTGCAAGTTCTAAATTATTATTAGCTTTAAATGGAGTTCCAAATCTTATCATGAGGTTTTTGCTTCTAAATTTATAGTCCCCTGTTATTGCATATGGTATTATTAATGAATTAGTTTTATTTGCCATTGAAACAGTTCCATATTTAAAGTCTAATAGTAATTTATTATTGGTTTTATTTCTTGTTCCTTCAGGAAAAAGTCCGATTGCTCCACCATTTTCTAATACTTTGATGGCATTGTTTTTGGCTATTCCATCATGAGCGTTTCTATCTACAGAAATGCAACCAGTAATTTTAAAAAACCATGCAAGTTTTCCTTCGAAATACTCTTTTTTTGCCAGGAAATGTATGATTCTTTTTGTAGATATAATAATAGAACATTGATCGAAAACATGTTTATGATTTCCTACTAAAAGAATACTTTCATCTTTTGGAATAACTTTGGAGTTAATGATTTTTGGATTGTAATAGAATTTAAATAATGGACTTAAGAATGGTTTGAATAGTTTGTATCCCCATGTTGATAATTTATTTTTTTCCATAACCTTCTTGCAACCTCTTTTCATTATTTTCTTGTTGAAGTTTTCTAAAGTCAACTTTTCCGACCATTGTTTTAGGTAAACTGTTTCTAAATTCGTATTCTTTAGGAAGGGAGTATGTTGCTAGGTTTTTTTTACATAGTTCTATTAATTCTGATTTTACTTTTGATGGTTTGTATCCTTTTTTTAAGACTATAAAAGCTTTTGGTACTTCTATTTTATATGGATGAGGAATTCCTATAACTGAAGCATCAAGAACTCCGGGATGATTTTCTAAAACTTCTTCTATTTGAGCAGGATATACATTGTAACCCGAGGTAATTATCATGCGTTTTAGTCTTTGTTTGTAGGTGATAAATCCGTTTTTATCCATATTTCCTATGTCTCCAGAATGTAACCAAACGTTGCCATCTTTATGAATATGAAGTGCTTCATTGGTTTCTTTTTCATTGTTGTAATATCCTAGCATAACGGTTGGACCGCATATACAAATTTCTCCATCTTCTCCTGTTTTTACTTCTTCGTCTGTGCCGGGTTTGCATATTTTTATATAAGTACCAGGCCAAGGTATTCCTACACTACCAGGACGAGAGGCATATTTTAAGTCAAAACTAACAGCAGATAAAGCTTCTGTCATTCCGTAACCTTGTGTGAAGTTTGTTTTAGCACCGTGTTCATGAAGAAAGTTGTTTATTTTATCAACTTTTGTTTTGCTAAAAGAGTCTCCTCCTGCTATGACATATTTTAAATTAGTTAGTCTAACATCATTCATTTTTTCGTTATTTATTAATGCTTCAAATAAAGTTGGCACACCAATTAAAACAGTTGGTTTATATTTGGTAATTAATTTATAAAATTCATTAGGTTTAAACTGGGGGATTAGAACAACTTTAGCTCCAACGTTAAAAGCATCATTTATACTAACTTGAAGTCCGAATCCATGGAAAATTGGCATGATTCCTAAAACAACATCATTTGAATCTAAATCAGGTAAAGCTATTTTTGCTTGAATAGTGGATGCATTAAAATTACCATTAGACAGTACTATTCCTTTTGGAATTCCTGTTGAACCACCACTTTGAAGTATTGCAGCTGGAAAATCTTTTTTATTTCCATCAAATTTTTTGTCACTTTTGTAGTTTGATCCGTCTTTTATAAAATTTTTCCAATAAACATAGTTTTCTGATTTTTTTGGTTTTTCAATTTTTCTCCCTTGAATTAGTTCATAACCTATTTTGATAATAGGATTCATGGAATCTTTTGGAGAAATGATAATAGTTTTGTATACTTCTGTTTCTTCTATTATGTTTTTTAATTTGCTATATGTCATGTCAAGTGCAACCACAATAACTGTAGAATATTTTATTAAGGCATCTTTTATTTCATTCTCTGATAATAAAGGATGAAGCATATTTGCAACTGCTCCGATTTTATTAAGTGCGTAAAATGAAATTAGTGCTTCTGGAACATTTGCGCTTAATATTGATACGACATCTCCTTTTCTAATTCCATAATTTCTGAAAGCATTAGCAGCTTCATCTATTTTGTTAACAAAATCTTTATATTTAATTTTCGTTCCCATATATTCTATAGCTATGTTATTTTCATATCTTTTTGTATGTTCTGTTAAATATTCATATATGGTACTGTTTGGTACGTTTATGTTAAGATGTCTTTTTTTATAAAATTTACTCCATGGTGCCTTAGGTCTTTTTTTAAAACCTAAAAATTCAAAAAAATTCATATCAAGTATACTCATATTACTTGCTCCTTTCTAAATTATTGCTAATTATTTTCATTAGTTTTTTATTATCAATGCTTAAATCGGAATTAACAGGTTTTATTTTTTTCATAAATTCTATTGTAATACCTTTTCTAAACAATTTATATTTACCTTTTATTGTAAAAGGTACTATGTAGGAGTCCGATTCGTATGCCATTTTTACTGCTCCTATTTTGAAGTTCATGATTGTATCATTTGTTTTGTTAATAGTTCCTTCAGGAAATATGCCAATTACTTCATCTTTTTTTAAGATATCAATAGCGCTTTTTAAAGCATTTTTATCATGTATATTTCTGTTAACTGGGATGATGCCCATATTTTTAAAAATAATTTTTTTAAAACCTTTAATTAAAGAATCTTTTGCTAGAAAATGAATGGTTCTTTTTGTACTACTTATAAGTAAGATGCAGTCCATTATGTTAGTGTGATTGCCTGCTAGAACAATTCTTCCTTTTTTTGGAATGTTTTCTAAGCCTTTATAGGTCGGTTTGTAGCAGATTTTTACATATACTTTAATTAAAGGCCTAACGATTTTGTATAACAAATTATTCATTTATTTTTACTCCTTTTTATGAGATGATAATATTTATTTTTTGATATTATTATCTATATATTTGATTTTATCACTTTTTTTTAATTTTGTCTTATTATTATTTTGAATAATTGTTTTAAAATAGTTGATTAGTATGTTTTTATATTTGAAATATATAAGAAATTTGGTACAATTAAATTGATAAAAATAAGTCTTGTTTTATGTTAAAAAATATAGTTTTATATTTTGAAATAATTCAGTAGTTTGGAGGTTTTTATATGACGATGTGGAATCCTTGGAGAGGTTGTAGAAAATGTAGTGATGGTTGTTTGCATTGTTATATCCATAAAGGTGATTAAAAAAAGGTATTGATATAGAAAGATATCTTGATGATATAGAACTTGTTGTAGCTGGAGGAGAATCAGATGTTAAAGTACGGGTATTTGATTATGATTGGGTTTTAGCTCTTAGAAAACAATGTGTAAGAAAAAATGTTGATTTTGAATTTAGGCAATGCGGAACATATACAATAAAAGATGGTAAGAAATATAAGATTCAAACTAAAGATTTGTGTAAACAAGCAAGGCTTGCTAATATTAATTATAAAAAAGTTGTACAATTATAATTAGTTAATTTTTAGAAAGGTAAGGAGATTTAAAAATGAATAAAATGGTATATATTGTTTTTATAGTAATAGTAGTGATTGTGGGGTTAATTTTTTTGTTAAATAAAATAGAGCAAAATGTTGATGATGAAGGAGTAATTAAACATGTTTCAATGGATGATATAACTGAAATTATGGTTAAAAATGATGATTATATAATTTTAGATGTAAGAACTATTGATGAGTATAATGCTGGTCATATACCTAATGCGATATGTATTCCAAATGAAACTATTGGAAGTGATATAGTTAGTGAGCTTCCAAACAAAGAACAGTTAATTTTAGTTTATTGTAGAAGTGGTAATAGAAGTAAACAAGCAGTGGAAAAATTGAAAGATTTAGGATATACTAATTTAATTGAGTTTGGTGGTATAGTAGATTGGAAAGGTAAAATTGTTAAAGAATAGAAGTATTAAAATAATTGAAATGTAATGTAGAAAATTATGTTATAATTGTATATACATAATAGGAGTTGATTTTTATGAATAAATATATGAATATTGCAAAGGATTCTGCTTTAGAAGGTATAACACGTGGTGATGGTGGTCCTTTTGGAGCAGTAATAACATCAAGTGATGGAGAAATTATTGCTACAGGAAATAACAAAGTTTTGTGTTTAAATGATCCAACTGCTCATGCTGAAATTGTTGCTATTCGTAAAGCTTGTGAAAAACTTGGTACTTATGATTTATCTGGATGCATTCTTTATACTTCTTGTGAGCCTTGTCCTATGTGTTTATCTGCTATTATATGGGCTAATATAGATAAGGTTTATTATGGTTGTACTAGAGATGATGCTAAAGATATAGGATTTAGAGATGATTTTATTTATGAGTATTTAAAAGGAAATGTTAGTGGTGTATTAGATATGAAAATGCTTGATAGAGAAGAGTGTTTGGAAGCTTTTGATAAGTATAAAAATGATAAAGGGACTATATATTAGTAACCTTTATTTTTTTGATTTTTATAGAAAAAAATACTTGACTTTGCAATTTTGTTTTGTTAACCTTATGCTAAGGAGGAAAGATATGAGAAATTTAAAATATTTTGTATTGGCATTTGCACTTATGTTTTCTATTGGAATTTGTAATGTAAATGCTGCAGTAGGGCAAGCCCCTGGTTCAATTACAACTAAGGAAGACTTGATATATTACATTTATTATTATGGAGGAAGTGCAAAAATAGTTGATGATAAGGTTGTGCTTACAAGCAGTTTAGATCTTGGTGTAGCGCTTAACTTTAGTAGCACTGAAGCAATAACTATTGATTTGAATGGAAATCATTTATATTTTGATAGTAATGTTGAATCTACTGCTATTAACATTTATTCTATTTCTAAAAATGTTACAATTACTGATTCTAGTAGTACTGATAATGATTATATTAGAGCTCAATCTGCTGTTGTTTTTTCTAACTCTAGTAATAGTGCATTAACTATTGAGAATACTAAAGTTATTTCTAATAGTAATTCTAAAACTAGTATTTCTGCTTATGGAAGTAATACAAATAATATTATTAATACTACAATTCAAAGTGAATTTAAAGGTATTGTTGCACAAGCTGGATCTAAATTTAATATTAAGAATTCAACTATTAAATTTGGCAATATGACAGGAGAATATGCAATAGGTGCAACTGGTTCTAATGCGAATGTAGTTGTTACTAATTCAAATGTTAGTATGTCTGATTATGCTACAAATGGTAAAGCAGTATATGTTGGTGCTGATACCGCTAATGTAACTATAAATAGTGGAACTTTTAAATCTTATAATACTGCAGTTAATGTTGAAAAAGGTAATGTTGTAATTAATGGTGGAAGTTTTGTTTCTACTAATAGTTATGCTTTAGGTGCTTTAGCAGGAAAAACTGTTGTTAATGGAGGAGAATTTACTAGTAATTCTACTTCTGGTGTTAAAATAGAAAGTGGAGCAGATGTTACATTTAAAACATCTAAGATAAAAGCTGGTAATAGTTCTGTTTATGGAGCTTTAGTAATGTCAAAGACTTCTAGTTTAGCTTCATATATTGGAACAGATTATTTTGTTAGTGATCCTAGTACTACTGCTGGAGAAGACATGGTTTATACTACTGCTAAAGAAATTAATGTTATAGCTAAACCAAAAACAGCAGCATTAAGTACTACTAAGTATGTTTATAATGGATATAGAAAGGCTCCAACTGTAGTAGTTAAAGATGCAGATGGTAAGAAATTAGTAAATGGAACGGATTATAAAGTAACATATCAAAGTGGTAGAGTTTATGTTGGTAAATATTATGTTCAAATTACTTATATAAATAAATATGCAGATTATGGAACAAAGAAACTATACTTTGTTATTAATCCAGGATCTACTTCTATTTATAAAATAACACCTGGAGATAATAAATTTACTGTAACTATTAATAAGAGAACAACTCAAACTACTGGTTATCAAGTAATGTATTCTACAAGTAGTAAGTTTAGTTCTTACAAAACTTATAAAATTAAAAATACTTCTAATAAAGTTACTTTGAAGGGTCTTAATAAAAAGAAATATTATGTTAAAGTTAGAACATATAAAGTTGTAAATGGTGTAACATATTATTCAAGTTGGTCTAGTGTTAAGACTGTTACTACTAAATAGTTTAAAAGTGTGTAGAAATAGCTACATGCTTTTTTTGTGAAATTTTCTTTTTGTACTTTTGTTTTTGTACTTTTAATGTTATAATTTTTTTAAATTAGGAGGTTATGTATATGGATTTAGCAGTTATGAAGAAAAGTTTTTCTGATAATTTAAAAAAAGTAGATGATTTATGGAGGTTACTTTGAAGTAGATTCTAAACTTGATGAGATTAAATCTTTAGAAAAGTTGGTTAATAGTCCTAATTTTTGGGATAATACTGATGAGGCTAATAAAACTATTGAAAAGTTAAATAATTTAAAGAATAGTACATCTTCTGTTGTTTCTTTGAACGTAGAAATTAAAGATTGTATTGATTTGATTGGTCTTTTGGAAGAAGAAATTGATGAGGATATACTTTTATATGTTGAGGAGTGTTATTCTACTTTAGAAGAGCGAGTTTCTAAACTTGAACTTGAACTTTTACTTAGTGGTGAATATGATGCTAATAATGCAATAGTTGAAATTCATTCTGGTGCTGGAGGAACTGAAGCTTGTGACTGGGCTTCTATGCTTTATAGGATGTATATTAGATGGTGTGAAGATAAAGAATATAAGGTTGAAGTTCTTGATCTTTTGGAAGGGGAAGAAGCTGGAATAAAGAGAGTTTCATTTTTGGTTAAAGGTCTTAATGCTTATGGATATTTAAGGTGTGAAAAGGGAATTCATCGTTTAGTTCGTCTTTCTCCTTTTGATTCTAATAATAAAAGACATACTTCTTTTGCTTCGGTTGAAGTTACACCAGAAATAGATAATACTGTGTCTGTCCAAATTAATGATGAAGATTTAAAGATAGATGTTTATAGAAGTAGTGGTGCTGGTGGACAGGGAGTTAATACTACTGATAGTGCTGTTAGGGTGACTCATTTGCCTACTAAAATAGTTGTTACTTGTCAAAATGAAAGAAGTCAGATTAAAAATAAAGAAAAGGCTATTTCTATTTTGAAGGGTAAACTTAAACTTTTAGAGATTGAGGCAAAGGAAAGAGAAATGGCTAATTTAAAGGGAGAAAGTAAAAATATTGATTTTGGTTCTCAGATACGAAGTTATGTTATGCATCCTTATTCTATGGTAAAAGACCATAGGACTGGGTGTGAAACTAGTAATGTTTCTAAGGTATTAGATGGTGATCTTGATATGTTTATAGAAGCTTATTTAAGGAGTTGATTTTAGTGGATACTGTACTTAGTAAGATATATAACAAAAATAAAATTAAAAGATATTTTTGGGTCTTTTTAGGGGTACTTATTTGTGCTATTACGTATAATGTTTTTATTCTTCCATATGATATAGTTTTTGGGGGAGTTGGAGGAATTAGTATAATTGTAGAACATTTTATAGATATTAAGCCTTCAATTATAATGCTTTTTTTCTCTTTGATTTTTTGTTTTATAGGAGCTTTATTTTTGAGTCATGAAAAAGTAGTTAGATCTTTATTTGGAGCTATGCTTTTTCCTATATTTGTTGAACTTACCTCTTTTTTGGGAGATGTTGTAAGAATAGATGATGCTGATATGCTTGTTATTTCTTTGTTTGGTGGAATTTTATATGGATTTGGTTTAGGTCTTATTATGAGATCTGGTTTTACTCTTGGGGGGACAGACTTTTTAACACAAATTGTTAATAAGTATTTTAAGCTTACTATGGGAACTTCTATGCTTATTGTTGAGGGAACAATAGTAGTTATTGGTGCATTTATATTTGGGATGACTAATTTTATGTATGCTGTTGTTATACTTTATTTAATTACATTCTTAGTTGATAAGGTTGTTTTAGGAATATCTGATAAGAAGGCTTTTTATATAATTACTAAGAAGAAAAAAGCTACTATGGATTATGTGATTAATGAAATGGGACATACTATTACGGTGTTTTCTGCGACTGGTGGTTTTTCTAAGAAAAAGGTATCAGTACTTTTTACGGTTGTTCCTACTAAGGAGTATTATAAATTAAAAGAAGGCATCAGTTATATAGATGATGAAGCATTTTTTACTGTAGTTGATGCTTATGAAGTTACTGGAGGAGAATGATGAGTAATTTTTATAGTGAAATAAAAACTATTTTTACAGATCCAGATTATGGTAAAAAATATGGCAAAATGAGTCTTGCTCTTCTTCTTATTGCAATTACTTATAATTTATTTATTTGTTCTATTAATTTAGTTGCTGGTGGTGCTGGAGGAGTTGGTGTTTTATTTAATTATTTGTTTGGAACTGATCCTTCTTTGGTTGTTTTTATAATTTCGTTTTTGATGTTTGTTTTAGCTTTTATCTTTTTGGATGCTGATCAAGTTGTTTCTACCTTTTTTGTAGCACTTATTTATCCACTTATGGTAAAGGTAACTTCTGGTCTTGTTGATATATTTTTGATTGATACGAGACATGTTTTAATTATTGTTTTGTTTGGCGCTATTTTAACTGGAGTTGGACAAGGTGTTATTTTTAGATTAGGTCTTAATTTTGGTAGTTTTTCTATTGTTGCTAAAATTTTTTATAAGTATTTTAAAATTTCAGTTACTTTAGTTAATGCTTTAGTTAATGCTTCTATTGTTTTAATTGGAGGTTTCTTTTTGGGTATAGATATGGTTTTATATGCAATTGTTTTTATAGTTGTTTCTAGATATGTTAGTGAGAAAATTATTTTGGGTATTAGTTCTAATAAAACTTTTAAGATTATAAGTAAAGAGTATTTGAAAATAGAAAAATTTATTGAAGAAAATCTTAAACATGATGTAACTATTTACGATACTTATGGTGCTTTTGATGGTAAAGATAAGAAACTTTTGATGACTGTTATTCCTTCGAGTGAGTTTGTTGTTTTAAAAGATTTTGTTAAAAGTGTTGATAAGAAGGCTTTTATTTTTGTTACTGATACATATGAAGCTAAAGGACAAGATGTTTTGATAAGTAAAGAAAAGTGTTAAGTTTTTAAGAGCTTTTTACTTTACTTTTTTTTTAGATTAATGTGTGTTATAATGTAATGTAAGTGAGGTGTTGCAATTTGGAAATAATTAGCATGAAGAATGTTTATAAGACTTATCCTAATGGAGTAGGTGCTATATTTAATCTTAATCTTTCTATTGAAAGAGGAGATTTTGTTTTTAT
>JBJEYJ010000157.1:0-1518 GCA_051886655.1 Bacilli bacterium
AAGTTAGTTTAAGAAGTAAATGTAACTAAAAAAAATTATCAAAAATATAAAGCTAAATGCAAGTTTTCTTGCATTTTTTTTATAAATGGCTATAATAATTAAATGAAAAAAAGGAAATTATTGCATACGAAAAAGATTTTTGAAGTTTTTTTCAAAAATTAAATGTAAGTATTTGGTTATTAGAAATATCAATTGTTTTCTTATTTTTCAGATGTCAACTATTTAAGTATTTTATAACTTAAATCAACATCTTTTTCATCAATATGATGAAGATGGAGAATTTGTGTGATGTCTTCTCCATATATATTTAGAAAGATTGAGTATGGTGTTTTAAAATCCATACTTTTTCTTTTGACATTATTTATGTTATTCATCATATTAATAATATTTTCATTTGTTAAATTATCAAATGTTATTCCTTTTGGAATAATATATCTGATAAATTCATGATTTCTTTCAATACCACCTTTTTGCCATGAAGAATATGGCTCACAATAAAATACATTAATTATTTTTTCTCCAGTATCTTGATCAATTTCAATATCTAAGGGTTTTGAAAACTCCCATCCATTATCAGTAAGTATAATTTCAAATAATTCTTTATATTTTTCAATACCTAATTTTTTCTTAAATTGATCAAATATTCTTTTTACTTCTGATGGTTTATATTTTTTTATTAAAAACATAAGCATAAGTTTACTATTTCTAAAGTATAAAGTAAGAATGCATTTTTTATCTTCAAATTTACCAATAACAGTATCCATTTCAACTATATTTGCCTTAGGATGGTCAATTAAATAGTTTTCTAATTCCTTTAATGTCCGTCCTTTTCTAGCAGGATTATCATATCTAATAGTTGGTTTTTCGTTTTTTCTTTTTCTAGGTTTATAACTATATGATCTTGGTAACATTTCATCATTTATATTTGAAAAATAGCCATTATGAACATAGTTATAAAAGGTTTGAATAGATTTTGGAAATTCTTTTTCAATAGTATTGTATAAATGTAAAATAGGTTGATTTTTATTTTTTAACTTGTCAGTTAAATAATCATTCCAATATTCTATTTCATCAATAGACATATCAATACCTTTTCTTGAATTATGTAACAAATATTCATAGTTTTCTTGTGCTTTCTTATAATTGTAATAATATTTCTTTTTATGACAATTTGATTTTAAATTACAACAAGAACATACATAAGGGAATCTTTTTAATTTATCACATTCTTTAAAATTATTTTTTCCACAAATTCTTCTGTATTTAATTTCTCTAGAAACAGTAGCAGAAGTGGAATTAATTGCATCTGCAATATTTTTTAAACTATAATTAAGTTTTAATAATTGTTCTATTAACATTCTGTTTTCAATTGTTAATCTTTCTCTTTTCATAAATACCTTCCTTTCAATTATTTGTAAGAAAACAATTGATAAGAAGTTATTAAATACTATTCAAAGACTAAATGCAACTTTAAAAATTTATATATAAAAACTTACATTTACCTTTTGAAGTAATAAT
>JBJEYJ010000158.1:0-6132 GCA_051886655.1 Bacilli bacterium
TTGTTATTTTACACAATTAAGAGGACTATCAGAACTATTGAAATTAAAAAACTAAGTTATATTCTTTTAATAAGAAGATAAAGATGATATAATGTTTGTGCAAGTCAGGAGGTTATAAATGAATCAAGTTAAAGAATACAATGCTACAATTTTTGAAAGCATAAAGCATATTAATAGATATGGTAATGAATATTGGTATGCTAGAGAATTAATGCAAGTCCTTGAATATGCGAGATGGGGAAATTTTGTAAAAGTAATTGAAAAAGCAAAATTAGCTTGCGAATTAAGTGAAAATATAATTACTGACCATTTTGCCGATGTCAGCAAAATGGTTGCAATAGGCTCAAAAGCACAAAGAAAACAAGATGATTATGAATTATCTAGATATGCTTGTTATTTAATTGTGCAAAATGCTGATCCAAGGAAGAAAGTTGTTGCATTTGGACAAACTTATTTTGCAGTACAAACAAGAAAACAAGAGATAACAGAAGAATATTTTAATTCATTAGATGAAAATAAGAAAAGATTAATAACTCGTGGACAAACAATAGATAAAAATAAAACTTTATACAAAGCAGCAAAAGATTCTGGGGTACAAAACTATGGTAAATTTACTAACTAGGATATCAAGGTTTATATGGCGGTGAAAATGCCAAACAAATAGCAAAAAGAAAAGGACTTACTGATAAAGATGAAATATTAGATTATATGGGTAGTGAGGAATTGGCAGATAATCTATTCCGTATTGTTCAAACGGAAGCAAAATTAAAGAAAGAAAATATAAGTAATGAACAAGATGCCAATTTGACTCATCATGAAGTAGGAAAAGCAGTAAGGGAGACAATTAAAAGATTAGGTGGTACTTTACCAGAAGATTTACCAACTCCAGAAAAATCAATTGCTCAAATAGAGTTAGAAGAATTAAAAAAAATAGAAAATAAATAAATTAACTTTTAAAGAGGAATGTCAATGTGATGATTCTTTTTTTGTGTAAGAAAACTTTTGGGCAGTGAAACTTTAGTGTTGTTTCTTAAGATTAAAACTTCTTTTAATGATACAACTGTACTTAAGTCAATGAAAAACTTTTATTTTGATTTTTTTTATCTACTTTATTTTTTAATAGTTATCGTAAAATTAAATATTTGTATTTTCAATATTTAGAATAATTTTAGTATAATTAGTATGGATTATTTAATTAGATTCTTTTCAGTGTTTATTTGCTAATTGTATGATATAGCTCGTTTTTTATTATTAAGACAGTGATGTTATTTTACTAGCTAATACTATTTATTATAGAATCAATATATTTTATAATCATTTCTTTTTTATTTGCATAAGATTTATTGGTGGTGTGTTATGAATTATAAGGTTGCTATTGATGCTGGACATGGGGGAAGCGATTTAGGTAATCAGGGAAATGGTATTGTTGAAAAAGATTATGCTCTTTTGATTTCTAACTATATCAAAGATAGACTTGATGATTTAGGAATAGAAAATACTATTACTAGGAGTACTGATAGAACTATTTCTGATGATGAAAGAGTTAGTGTTATAACTTCTGCTTTTGGCAATGATAAAAATGTAATAGTAGTTTCTAATCATTTGAATAATGGTGCTGGAGAAGGACTTGAAGTTATTTATGCTCTTAGAAATAGTGATGCTTTTGCTAAAAAAATAGCAGATCAAGTTACTACTTCTGGGGGAGTTGTTAATAAGTATTATCAACTTAGGGATCCTAATAATACTCAGTATGATTTTGTTCCTATTATTCGTGATACTCCTAACTATGAAACAGTTATGATTGAATATGGATATGTTGATAATAGTAGTGATTCTAGTAGGATAAAAAGTAAGTATTTAGATTATGCTGAAGCAGTTGTACGTGCGATTGCGCTTTATACTGGTACTAATTATGTTCCTCTTCCAGGGGCTAATTATTATGTAGTTAAAAAAGGTGATAGTTTATGGAAGATAGCTACTAGTTATGGAATAAGTGTTGATGAGCTTAAAAAAGCTAATAATCTTACTAGTAATAATTTAGATATAGGACAACTTTTGTTTATTCCTAGAGAAGTCGAGGAAGAGACAGGGGTAGTTTATGTAGTAAAAGCAGGCGATAGTTTGTGGAAAATAGCAAATAGTTATGGAGTAAGTGTAAGTGATTTAAAAAGTGCAAATAATTTGAAGAGTGATACGTTATCGATAGGGCAACAGCTTAAAATACCAAGTGGAGGTGTTTCTAACACAATTTATGTAGTGAAAGCAGGAGATAGTTTGTGGAAAATAGCAAGTAGTTATGGAGTAAGCGTAAGTGAGTTAAAAAGCGCAAATAATTTGAAGAGTGATGTTTTATCGATAGGGCAACAGCTTAAAATACCAAATTCTGGTTCTAATGAAATTATTTATGTAGTGAAAGCAGGAGATAGTTTGTGGAAAATAGCCAATAATTATGGAGTAAGTGTTGATAGTATAAAAAAATTAAATAATTTGACTAGTAATTTATTATCGATAGGGCAACAACTTAAGATACCTTCTGCTTGATTTTTTCTAAATTTTGTGGTATAATTTGTTTGCTCAGGAGGGAGTATAATGAAAGAAAAAAATGACAACTATGAAAAAAAACTAATGTCTATTATCAATAATTGTGATGATATTAATATTTATGTTGATGAGGTAAATGGAAAATATGAATATAAAAGAATAGGATATGATGCTACTAATTATAAATATATTGATAGAATTGAAACGGATGGAATTTTTGCAGAAGAAAATGTAAATTCTTGTTTTTTGGAAAATGCTAATTATGCTATTATAAAAACTTATGAGGGTTTAAATGTAAAAAAAATTTCTGTTATTTTATCTCCTATGTTATATGGTATGGTTAGTTCTTATGTTTTACGAAAGGGCGATGAACAGTTAATTTCAACATTAGAAAATAGTACGAAAGGCGATCTTAATAATTTTGAATTATGTACTGATTCTCCTAGTTTTTCTATTTGCCCTGTAGGTGAACAAGTTTCAATTGTTAGAAAATTGGAGTGTTAGTATTTATATTATTAATATTATTTTTAATACTTTTAATAGTGGTATTTAAAAGTATAAAACCTGAAATTAAAGTTAGAATAGAAGCAATTAATTCTTGTTTTGAAAGATTGCTTTTATTTTTTTGTTTGTTTATTTGATAAAAACAATAATTTATATATGTAAAAATTATTACTAGTATAGTAATTACAATTCTATTTGTTAAATTTATTTCATTTTCTGTGTATTCAGAAAATATTTTTTTTTCGTTAGTATTTTTTTTAATGTTGTTATATGTCAGTATAGTTGATACTATAATGGTAATAATAAATAATATAGAACCATACATTTGAATATATAATAATTGTGTTTCTTTTTTGTTATTATTCATGTTTTATTATATGAAAAAGAATTTCAAAATATTTTAGCACTTATGCTTGACAAGTGCTAAAATTTGAGTATAATTAAAACTATAAGGAGGAGAGAAAAATGAGTTTAGTACCAAGAAGTTTCTTTTTAGATGATTTCTTTGATGATTTTGGAAAGGTAAAGGTTCAAGATATGAAATGTGATATTTATGAAGAGGATAATAGTTATGTAGTAGAAATGGATGTTCCTGGTTTCAATAAAGATGAAATTGATATTGATGTTGAAAAAGGATATCTTACTATAAGTGCTTCTCATAATGAAGAAAAGGATGAAGAAAATAAAAATTATATTAGAAAAGAAAGAGTTTATGGTTCTACAAAAAGACAATTTTATGTTGGTGATGTAGATGAAGATTCTATTAAAGCTAGTTTTAATGGGGGCGTGCTTAAAGTAGTTGTTCCTAAAAAAGAAGAAATCTCTAATAAGAAAAAAATTGAAATTGAATAGAAAAAAGTATCGTGTTGATACTTTTTTTATGCTTAAATTTAGAATTTAGATAAATATTTTTAAGATGTTTGCTATTATAAAACATAGAATTAATCCTGTTATGGTTGGGATTATTATACTTAGTAGTGTCCATTTTATGCTAGAAGTTTCTTTTTTTATTGTCATTATTGTAGTGCCACAAGGGAAGTGACAGATTGTAAATATCATAAAAGATATTGCGGTTATTATTGTCCAGTTATTATTTGATAATAGTGTTTTTAATTCTGTTAAAGAGTTATAATCTGTTAAACTTGTCATTTGAGTGTAGGCCATTAATAGTATAGGTATTACTATTTCATTTGCAGGTAATCCTAAAAGAAATGCTATTAATATTGGGCCATCTAATCCTATTAACGATCCTAGAGGTTCTAAAAAATTAGATAAATAACTAAGTATAGAGACATTATTAATTGTTATATTTGCTGTAAGCCAAATTAGTATTCCTGCAGGTATTGAGATGTATATTGCTCTTCCTAGGACGAATATCGTTCTATCTAGTATAGATCTTATGATTGTGTTTAGTATTTTTGGTTTTCTATATGGTGGTAGTTCTAAAGTAAATGATGAAGGTTCTCCTTTTAAGATAGTTTTTGAAAGAATTTTTGAGATTAGTAGAGTTATTAGAACTGAGAAGATAATTAATACTAAAAGAGTAAGAGCAGATAGTGTTGATGATGTGAATTTGTTTGATGCTGCTGATACTAGGAAGATAGAGATTATTGCTATTAGGGTAGGAAATCTTCCGTTACAGGGAGAAAATACATTTGTTAAGATTGCTATTAGTTTTTCTTTTTTTGACTCAATTATTCTGCAACCAATTACACCACAGGCATTACAACCGTATCCCATGCACATTGTTAAGGATTGTTTTCCGTGAGCGCCACATTTTTTGAATACTTTGTCCATGTTAAATGCTATTCTAGGAAGATATCCTAAATCTTCTAAAAGAGTAAATAAGGGGAAAAATATAGCCATTGGTGGTAGCATTACTGAAATTACCCATGCTACTACTTTATAGATTCCATTTAGGAGAAAATCTATTATAGTACTATTTATTCCAAGATTTGTTAATAGTATTAATAGTTTGTCATAGATGTAGAATAATCCCTTGTTTAGAAGTTCAGATGGATAATTTGCTCCGATTATTGTTAACCATAAGATTATTCCTAGTGTTAAGAGCATTATTGGTATTCCATATTTTTTAGAAGTTAATATTTTATCTGTTTTTATAGTTTTTTTGTTATAATTTTCTTCTTTTAGAGTTACACAATTTTCATAGATGATTTTAGCTTTTTCTTCGGTGTTTATAATGTATTCGTCTTTTTGTTTTGGCACTTTATAGTTTTCTATTTTTTCTATTAATTTATTTATTCCAAATTTATTTCTAGCACTCATTCCTATTACTGGTAGATTTAATTCTTTTTCAAGTTTTTTTATATCTATGTTAATATTTTTCTTTTTTGCTTCATCTAGAAGATTTAGACATATTATTATGTTGTTTTTTATATTTTTTGTTTCTAGAACAAGGTTTAGATTTCTTTCTAGAGAAGTTGCATCTATTACTACAAGGATGATATCTATATCTTTATTTTTGATAAAGTCTTTTGCTATTTGTTCTTCTTCTGAATAGGCGTTTAAGGAATAGATTCCTGGTAAATCTATTAGGTTGTAAGTTTTGTTTTTTATTTTTAGTTTTCCTTCAGCGTTTGATACTGTTTTTCCTGGCCAGTTTCCAGTGTGCTGTCTAAGTCCTGTTAGGGAGTTAAAGAGAGTGGTTTTACCAACATTTGGGTTTCCTAGTAAGGCTATGATATTTTTGTTTTCTTTTGTTATGTTTTCGGTTTCTTTTGTTTTAAAAGTTTTAGAGTTTCTAGTAAGTCCCATTTTCTTTCCTTAAAATCATTATTTGTTTGGCATCTTCTTCTCTTATTGCTAAAATAACATTTTTTATTAGGTATGCTGTTGGATCGTTAAAGGGACTTTTATATAAACATTTTATTTTTGTGTTTTTAGTTATTCCTAAATTGGTTAGATTTTGTTTGTTTTCTGTTTTTATATCGTTTTCTATTATGTAGGCTGTCTCCTCTAAATTTAAGTTGTTTAAAGTATCTATTTTCACTTTCCTCACCTATCTAGTTTAGTATATGTATAGAGGTTTTGGTTTGTGTCTTTAGGTGTTTTTTGTTTAATCAAAAT
>JBJEYJ010000159.1:0-6102 GCA_051886655.1 Bacilli bacterium
TTTCCCTGTGTTTTCAATTGCATTTGCAATTGATCCACAAGGAAAGAGACGGACTTATCACTCTAGCCATATTCAGTTGTGTGCTTAGTATTAGTGTGTAGCATGACCCTTCGGGTGATTGCTTCGCAATCTGCTACAAGGTAGCACTCGCACTTCGTGCGTTTTGGCTATCTCCAAAAGGCTATCTGTTTGCCATATCACCTTTTACCCTATCGGCTCAATACGAATGGCACGTATCGAATTTCATTACAAAACGCGTGTGATTCTATCACACAAAGCCAATCAAACAGCAATCAGCTTCTCCTTTTACATTTCTTATGCAAGTTTGACCTTGCTAACCGAATCATGAATGAATCAGCTTTTCTTTTCACATTTACTTTTTAATGTCTTTCTCCTTTCGAAATAATTTTTTTAGTGTGTTTTCTCTTTTCAATTGAGTTTGAAAACGCAAAAAAAGCGTCCAATCTCAAGAAACTTGAGAATGCACACTGAATTTCCGTTTAAAGCGGGTTCCATATAAAAGTTTGTGTAACTTAATTTAAATAACTTAAGTTACTTGGATTAAGGCAGACTAATGCCTTTATCTTTTCTGTTCAATCAGCCTTCAAAGATAAATCTTTAACAGCTTCACTTTTTCTTCTTACGAAGATCTCACCTTTGAAAAAGCGTAAATTGTCAACTTCTTCAAAGTATCTTGAAAAAAATGATGTCGCTTTTGATGTGAATCAAAACGCTGACGCTCTATTTAGCAAACAAAAAGCAAAAAGTTAGCCAACAGAGAAAATTATATTTATGGATTAATTATAACATATTTTCAAAAATAAAAAAATCAAGTGAAACGACATCAAAATCTCTCGCCAAAAGAAAAAACCATAGCAAGTACGCTATGGTGTCTCTTTTAATTGGTGATAAAGTACAGTTAAAGTATAACATACCAAAAGAGCTACCATCATAAATCAGAAAAATGTGGATTTATACCGGGAAGAAATACGCAGGATTTTATTCAACAACACCAATGATGCACCAAGCCCCTAAAATCGTTTAAACCATTGCTGGTATATACATTTGTGTACACAGCGGAAAATTAACCACCTTATGTTTTGATGTATACAAGCGTGTATACAAGAAGTGTTAAAAATGACGTTTAAAACCTTGATATATAAGGCTTTCTACGTGTACACAAATTTGTGTACACATTCAAAGGGAAAAGCCTAATAACCTTGTTATATCAACGTTTATCCAATGTATACAAATTTGTGAACAGATTAATGAAATATGCTTACTAGATTTTACGTTTTATTTTTTACATTTTCGGATTGTATTTTTTACATATAAAAAACCTCACCAACAATTACATGTGCTGGCAAGGTCTAATCATCAATGGGGGCCCGTCAGATTTATGCGGATTTACAACGTTAAGCACTTAATGCTACCAAACATCGGTTTGGGGACTTTTTGTTATAGTGTGAAACTTTTTTTAACACCAACCAGTAGAATATTATGTTAAGTATTAACAAAAATAGAATTTCATTAAATGAGTTAAGCAAAGGGGATACAATGGGGACTTTATTGGGAATTTTAATTGGTTTAGGAATAATAATAGGATGCATTTTAATTTGTATGTGGTCATTACCCATAGTGATTAGGTATTTTAAAAATAAAATATAGAGTAGCGAGTAGCGTCAGAAAACCACCTTTATAACGCTAAGCATTTAATGCTACCAAACACCGCTTTGGGGACATTTTACTTAGAGAATAACTATTGAATTTATTGTGGTAAAATAAGTATAAAAAGGAGATTTGTATGTTCGATAAAACAATTAAATTTTTAATGATGGGTATATTAATATGCCTATTATTAATTGCATTAAAACCAGTTCCATCTTTACAATCTGACTTTCCATCTTCATTAGATATAAACAATAATAGTGAAACAGTAGTACAACTTGCAGAAAATAGAATAGCAATTGTCGATACAAGTTTGAACTCTGGTATGCACGGAGAAGTATTCGTACTTGAATTTAATGAGGTTGAGAAAACCTTTGAATTAATAGGAAGATACAACTACGTTGACTTCTTCCAAAATCCACAAAATTATTAGCAGTAATAAGTCATCTATATTTAACTATGGTTGCTTTAGTAAAACAAGGATTTATAACGTATACATGAATAAACCTAATAACGTTCCCAAACGTAAGTTTGGACACGTACAAAAAAGCGACAAACGCTGTTAAATCAACGTTTGTCGCTTTTTTGGTGTAACATTGTTTATACAGTGTTTTATGCAGTTTTATGAAAATCTCGTCACAGCAACGATATCTCATTAAATGATGATTTTTACATTATGTAATAAAATTATCCTTAAGTGTACAGGAGCCACAACTCGTATTACATTTATTGCTTATTTATAAGTTCCCTATAATTATATTTTCCAACTACATTTAACCTATTATTTTTTTCATCAAACTCAATAATAAATAAATCCCCATACACCCTTGAATTAATGTTTGTATCAACTATGGTAAGTTTACTCCCCCTATTTGGAAAATTTTCTCGTTAGAGATATCGACTGATAAGGAAGAAGGCATTGAATTATCAAATATAGTTGTAGATGTTGGCTTTATAGCTATTATAAATAAACATAAAAGTATACCTAACATGATTATCTTATTAATTTTATCAGACATATGAATCCCTTTTGTTTCTTTCAAATTGAATTGATTAAAATTTACATTATATTGGAATATTTTTTAAATATTTCAGATTAATTATATTAAATTATACTTTTTTATGATAGTATGGTAAAAAAAGGGGGCAAATTATTATGTCAAAAAATAATTTTTTAATTTTATTTTCACTTATAGGAAGTCTATTTCTATTTATTGGTTCTGATGTTGCAAGTGCAAACTTAGAATCCCCAGAAGCCTCTCAATTAGCTGAGCTTCAAGAAAAATTCCCTGATGTACAGTTTGAAATCGAAAATGGAAAAGTTGTAAGCGCATCATCCGATACTAATGATTTAACTGAAGTTTCTTCGTATATTATTGGTTTGGAAAAAAAATCTAATTCTACGAATCCAAAAAGTAGAGCAAGTGATGACTTCAGATATGATAGTGATAATAAATCATCAGCCAATATATATACCTTAGCGCAAGTTCAAGGAAATTATGTACGAACTTTTTGGGAAAACTCTTGGGAGAACGTAGCTGGTAGCGGTATCGGTAGATGGGAAGGTTCAGGTACTGTCAAAAAACTTTGGTTAAAACAAACATTATCTATTTCGGGAACATCTGTCACAATCTCATGGCCACCTAGTTTTACAAGTTCTTCAGACAAAATTGCTACTCGTACTTCGTCTACTGTAAAAACTAATTCACATGCAATGTATTTTTCTGAAGGTGATATGTCAAGTACATTTTATTTAGGGGGGCTTACTCTCAGTAATACAACAAATGTAGTAGATCCAAATGGATATGATGGATCGGCAACTATTCAAGTAGCAATAGAAGAATAATTTCTTAACAAAGAGGCTGGGATAAAAGGTTTTTAGCCAATTGAAAACCCGAATTATAGTGACTCCTACATTTTAGGCTTCACTATGATTCGGGTTTTAATATAGATATTAAGTTGAACAATTCCATTTTATTTGGTTTTACAAGTACTGATTTTAGTTATGTCCCAACCTCTTTGTTTTATTATTTAGAAGGAGTTAGGTGTAACCTTATGCATAAAGGAAAAAAAATTTTATACTCTGTTATCATTTTATCACTTTTTCTATTTTCTACAATTTATACTTTTAAAAAATTGAACGCTCAAGAAGAAAAAGCAGAGATACATAAAATAATTAATGATATTGACTATAGTAAATCTGACTTAAAGGAATATTATATAGCCTCAGAACAAAAATTATCATACTATAATGGAGGGTATTCTACTTTAGATTTAACCGGACTTGAACCAAATTTATTTTCTACTCATTATATTTTAGAATCTATAGAATTATTAAATAAAAACCCATATAAAATTAACTCAACAAACTTGGAAAGTTTTATAAATGAAACTTTAGAAGCACAAAAAGAAAGTCCTACCTTAATATATGACTTATATTATGCATCTCTTTTAGTAAAAGAGTATAATTTAAAAAATTCCAACTTAAAAAGAATAATTTCAGATAACTTAGCTAAGTTGAAAACCAAAGAAAATATTTATAAATTTTCTATAAATGATAGCGATACCGAAAACCAGGATAATTTAATTTTTAGCACATATTATGCTTATAAAACCTTGAGTAACTTAAACATTCCAAAAGCAAAAGAATTGAATTTAAATTGGCTCGAAAATTTACAAGTAGAAGAAGATAAAATTAGAAATATATTATATTTATATAAACTTAAATCCGAAATAGATATTAATACTAGTATTGATAAAATACATGTAACCCTTTTTAAAAACTACTTAAAAGAAATACCTTTATCTAATTATAACTTATATGACATCAATACTTGTTTTGAAATAATTGATTTTCTAGAAAAAAACGAAATAGATTATACGTTTGATAAAGGCTCTATATATAAAAAAATTATTAATGAACAAAATTCAGATTACGGTTGGGACATTAATTTTGGTGAGAATTCCAATGAACAAGCTATCTATATAGTTTTGAATTTTTTGAATTTTTTTAATCTAGATATTCCAAATCATGAGAACATCCTAAACTTATTAATCCGTCAAGAGAACATAAATGGTGGATTTATACCAATAGTTAATGCAAATTTTTCAATGGAGAAAACCTATGTGTTATCTTACCTTAATAAATTTTATAATATTAAAGGCTCAAATTACGAATTAACTATTAAAAAGTTACAAAGTGAAACTCTGGTTAATAAAGATTTAAATTTGCTTTCTGAAATAGAACTAATATTTTTAGTTGGTGTATATGAAAATTACATGATTCCACCAACAAAAGAAATGATTTCTGAATTAGAGAAAAGGTTAAATGAATTATTATACATGTTAAATTCTAACAGTAGCTCTAATTATGAATTATTATTTTATTATGTAGAAATATTACATTCTTTTGGTATAGATGAATATCTAATTACTCAAATTGTAGATTTATTTAGTAATAAAGTTGCTAATTTAGATTATAATGATGTTAATGATATCTTTTTACTAGCTACTGTTGGAAAAGTCGATAGCAGGAAAATAGATAATTATAATTTTGTTGATAAATTTAGCAATAATCCCTTATATATATATTTATATAGTATAATTTTAAAGAACGCTAAAGATATCCCACACGATTTACATGTATCAATTAGAAAATCGCTTCTATCTAGTTATAAAGAAATGTTACAATCTGAAAATTTTATCGATGTATACAATTTATTTTATATGACTAAATCTTTTGAGAATCTAAAAAATTGATTTTCTACAAAAAAATATAGAATTGGTATTTCTTCATGCCCTCTACTTCTACAAGTAAAGAGATGTCATCTAGCACAGAATCAATATTCCCGTCCAAGTGATTTAAATGTGGGGTGCTCTTAGAGAGGATAAAAATCCAGTTAAAACCTTCCCGTTCAGTATTTCTTTAAGCTCGAAAGCTTACATCGATTAAGAACCTTTGTTTTTTGATTTCATAGCAAAATTGAGTTTCAACTATAATACATCACTATATCTCAATAGAATCTAATCTATTGAGATATTTTTTATAATCATTGATATAGATCTATTTTGCTCCCTTATCGTTGTAAATTCGCTTAATTCTGACGCTAACTCATAATACGAATGTCTCCTCAGATGATTCGAGCTGTACAATCCCCCAAAAAAACTAGATTTCAAAACGTCTCATCGTGTTTTTAAGATACAAAAAAAGCCCGATTCCTAAGAATCTGAGCTATCATCATATTTGATCGACTGTTTCGGCTTTGAACATGCCTTTATCTATCCAGTTCACCTCGTATTCACACTCGGTCATTTCTTAGTTGTTCGGAATAAAAAATGGAATCATGTCTCCTGGCCATACATCCTCAATATCTAGGAAGCTGAAATATTCCTCTTGTTCCTGCTCATTATCTAAAATACACCAAAACCCATCTT
>JBJEYJ010000160.1:0-6039 GCA_051886655.1 Bacilli bacterium
GGATGCACTCTTTCAATCGAAGTTTTTTTTGTTACATGAGCATACATATCTTCATAAGAAGTACCTAAAATTTCACTTAATACTTTAGAAACTTTTTCAGCATCTTTTACTTGATTAGGTATAATAATTAAACTTGTTATTGTAATATTATCAGCAAGAACTACTCCATTTCGATCTAATATTTTTCCGCGTGATGCACTTATTGGAAGCTCCCTACTCCATAAATCATCAGAAAGAGAACTTAATTTATCATAAGAAAATACTTGTACATAAACTATTTTAAAAAAGATAATCAAAAAAAGAAGAACCACTATTAAAAATATCCATTTAATTCTTTCATCATTTTTCTTAGTAAACATGATAATATCACCTAGAAAAATATATGCAAAGTAAAAAAAAGATATTTGTCGGTTCATAGTTTTGCAGGTTCTTTTCAATATTATATTTACTAAACTTTATTAGTTTAAAGTTTTTTATTTTCTTTAGCATAATTTAAAATATTATCACAATTATTCATAAACATCATTTCCTTTTTTCTAGGAAAATTATATGTTTATTCCTTAAAAACTTCAATTCGCTATATCATGCTATCTTTTTAAATCTCAACATTCATTATTACTTATCTAACAGCCAATCTAAAACATTTATTTTTCTTATACCATTATAGTCTATTTCCGGATCTATATCCATTGTTAATATAAACTTTGGATAATGATCATTAATAGATTCTAAAGCTGATAACTCCCTTTCTAATGTTTTTTCATCTCTAACTGTATAAGCAACCTGAAAATACTTAACCCCTTTACTATTTTCTGCAACAAAATCTATTTCTTTATCTCCAGATTTTCCTATATATACTTTATATCCTCTTCTTATCAATTCTAGATAAACTATATTTTCCAATATATGTCCTAAATCAACATATTTTCTTCCAAGTAAAGCATATCTCATAGTTACGTCAGTTGCATAATATTTTTCACCACTTTGTAAATATTGTTTACCTTTTATATCATATCTAGATACTTTGTTAAAGATAAAACTTTCTACTAAAGAATTTAAATAACTTTCTACTGTATGCACTGATATACTTCTACCATTAGATGTTAGTGTATCTGCTATCTTTTTCACAGATAATATATTGCCTACACTAGAAAACATGAATTCAGAAACACTTTTAAACATACTGATATCAGCTATTTTCTTTCTTGTTGCTATATCCTTAACTATTATCGTGTTATATATACTATCTAAATACTTATCAACTTCATCTTGATTATCTAATTTTAAAGCATAAGGCATAGAACTATTATTTACATATTTCAAATATAATTTTTCATCACCTTCTTGATTAAAGTAGTTAGCATATTCTTTAAACGACAAAGGAAACATTTTAAACTCTACGTATCTTCCGGATAAGAATGTAGCAAGTTCACCAGATAAAAGGTAAGCATTCGAACCAGTTATATATTCATCTACGTTTTTTTTGATATATAACCCATCAACTGCCTTCTCAAACTTATCTACAACTTGAACTTCATCCAAAAATACATAATACATATCGTCATCTATGATTTTATCATTAACATAATTATAAAGCTCCATATAATCGCTAAAATTATATTCTGGAGATTCTAGATTTAATGATATTATATGGTCTTCTCTTACACCAGATTTTTTTAAATTATCTATAAATAATTCAAATAAAGTAGATTTACCACATCTTCTTATTCCAGTTACTACTTTTATTAAATCTTTGTCTTTCCAATTTTTTAATGCTTCTAAATATTCGTTCCTTTCTATCATATCTCATCACCTGTATAAAGTATATCACAAAACAAAATAATTTGCAACAGAATGCAAATTATTTATATTTTTTGACATTTTTTGCAAACAAAACTTTTTTGATAAGTAAATATTAGAATAATCATTTTTCACTTGCTCTAAGTATTTAACTACTTAGTAATGAAATCATCCATGTTTAATTCAAATATATTATTTAGTAATATAAAAAGTTCCTGTACATAAAAATGTAAATAGGAACTCTATCCAATATTTTATAATAAACACTATTATATTCATCACTATAAAAAATCATAAAATTATCTTTTTACCTAAGCATCGATGCTTTAACAACTACATTGCACACGTCATAGCGGACTACAATTTAAACATATTTATCACAAATTCTTTTAATATCACTTTCTATGTTTTCTAAAATAATACAATCACTAAATCCATCTTCTATGAAATGTTCTTTGATAAATTCCTTGTTTTTTTCGATAACTATAACAACTGGAATATTAAATTTTTTATTTTCTTTAAGACTCTTTAAAATATTAAAAGCACTGTCAGGTTTCATATTATCTCTTAAAATAATTAAATCATAATTATCTCCTGAATTTATTTTATCCAAAACATCTCTACCTACTAAAGTTGTAATAACATCTACATTGTACTTAGATACTAACTTTTCCATTTTTTCTAAATATGGAGTATCATCTGCAATTAAGAATCTTTTCTTACTCTTAACATTTTTAGTATACTTTTTAGCATCTTTTAATGAATTAGTGCTAGCATCAGAAACTATTTGTTGATCAATTACTATTACAAAGATAGTTCCCTTTCCTTCTTCACTTTTTATACTAATAGAACCTCCAAGCATTCTAATTATTTTAATTATATATGGAATTTGAAGTTCTAAAGTATCGTTATTTTCAAAATCATTAACATCGGCATCAGCATTTGAAGAAAGAAGTTGATTAACCTTAGAAATACTCATACCACAACCAGAATCTTTAATAGTAAAAATCATACGACAAACATCATATCTAGTAATTGCATCTACTTCTAAATCAATAAAACCTTTTTGTGTATACTTTATACTATTATATATAACTGACAATAATACTTGTTTTAATTTTATATAATCTCCATTTAGCTTTTCTGGATAGCTATTATAAGTTTTAAAAGAAAAGTTTATATCTTTATCTTTATTAGAATTTAATAATCTATTATTAACATTAGATTCTATATCTTTAAACAATTTTTGTGTTAAATAAGAGCCATCTTTTATTTTTATTTTTTTAAAATCAACTGAAGAAACACTAGCTATATCATTAATTATAAAATAAGCATTATTGGCATCTCTTTCAATTATTTCTAAAAGATGTTCTTTTTCCTTTAAGTCATCAGTTGCTTTTAAAAGTCTACTATTATCAATTATATTTTTAACAGGTTTCTTCATCTCTTGTGATATCTTAAACAAAAAGTTAGACTTATCATTAACTGTTTCTTCAACAAGTTCTCTATTTCTAAGTAATGTTTCAATCATTTGCATATCAGGATTTTCAATTGTATGATACATTATAAATGCTATAAATATAAACACTGGATTAATTAAGTAATTTAAAGAAGGATTAACCATCATACTTATTAAAACAATTGCTCCTAAAAATATTAATAAATATAAAGGGATATACTTTTTATTATTTAAATTTTTATAATTACGTAAAACACAAGCAATTTGAAGCAAAAATCCAAGGCCAAACATTAAATATGTAAACATAATAGAAGCTCCTGTTGCAATTGCACCTTTTTCTGTTACATCAACATCTAATGGAAGAATAGAAATCAATAAGATGCTAACAAGGGCAATTATAGTAAAAATTTTCTTGTATCTCTTTTTATTTATTTTATCCTTTAACGTTATATATAAATAATAAAATGTTAATATTGTTATCCAGACCATTAAACAAACTAAGTATAATTTATTAAGTAAAACTATAACTAAATTACTAAAATTAAACTCTGGTGTAACTGCAAGTCCTAAAACTAGTCCACTAAGAGACATAAAAATGTTAGTAATAAGAAAATATTTATAAGTCTCATCTTCAAATTCTTTTAATCTTTGTTTACTAAAAAATATAATTGTAGTAGAAAAAATAAGTAAAAAAGCATAAATATTAATTAGTAAAAATCCTATGATATTTTCCACAAAATCACACTCCAACTACTTGCGAACTTTCGCTTTACCCTTTTTATCTTTATAAATTTCTATACTATCTACTGCTATATTTGTTTCATTTACATCTACACTTATTTCATCACCAGTAAGTTCTTCATTTTTAAGTGCAACATCACTAATTTTATTTCCTGCATTAAGAGGCATAGCACTTCTTATTTTAAACTTAGAAGGTATTTGTCTAGAATTCATTTCTGAATTTCCTATAATACTATTATAAACAATATCTTCAACAACTTTTATTTGTTCTTCATCAGTTTCATAATCATTTTCAAGAACTACATGACACATAGGCATAACACCTCTTAAATTCTCATCATAATATGGAACAATTCTAGCATACTTAACATTAGGATTATTTTCAATTTGTTTTTCTATTTCAGAAGGCTTAATCTTATAACCATCTATTCTAGCAAATGATCTTCCTTTTCTTTCATTAATAAAGAAACAACCATCTCTATCCATATAACCAAGATCTTTAGTCCTAATATATCTTTTACCATTTTCTTCAAGTGTATATTGAGGAACAATAACTTCATCATAAAGCATTCCATTTGTAATATGATCTGTATCTCCCCCGACTGCTATTTCTCCATATAACTTATCCATACCATCTTCAAATTTTAGTGGAACTAGCCTATCTTCAATTTCTGGATCAACCATTATATAATCTGTTTTAGGAATTGGAATCCCAATAGTATTTGGCTTATTATATTCATCTTTAGCATAAGTACCACATCCACAGTATTCACTCATTCCATGACCTTTTTCAACTTCAGCATGACTTCCATGTTCTCTAAGCCATTTATTAACTCTTTCTTCATCTTTATAAGTCATAGCATCTCCACCATAAATAACTTTATTAATAAAAGATAAATCCTCATTTTCTAAATACTTACAATCTGGAAGTGATGTCAAAAATGCAGGTGGAGTCATAAAACAATTAGGTTTATATTTTTTAAGTAAATAACCAAACTCACTTATTACAAAATGAGGAACATGAATATTAATTCCTTTATTATAATAAGTTTGAATGCCATTATTATATCTTCCAAAAGGTGCAAATCCCGGAAGTAAATGAAGAGAAGTTTCCCCTTCTTTTGGCCCAACTCCTGCTATTTCACACTGAACAACTGATGAAATAGCATTTTTATTAGATAAAGTAATAGGTTTAGGTCTAGAACCACTAGTACCAGAAGTATGCCCAATATAATTAATAAGTTCTGGATCATTTACTATTTCAAATTTTGAATTTTCACATTCTTTTTTCAAATCACTATATTTATGAATTCTAAGAGGAGAAGTTTTTATAGCTTCTTCCAAAACCTTACCATCAGATTCCATCTTATTCATTTCTTCTAGAATAACTTTATAACTCATTAAAGTATCCATTGAAGCATCTTTTAAGAGACTATCATATTCACCATTTTTTAATTTATCATAATTAACTATATCTTTCATATATTCAAGTCTTCCATTTAAATCCATTGAATCACTTGGATCAAGTAAAATAATATCATTTATTCCAAGTTCTTTAAGTTCATTTTCAATTGGTTTAAGCATCCCTAAATAACAAGGTGCAATAGCAACTATATAGTTAGGTTTTTCATATTTTATTATCTCAAGTACCTTTTTAGCATTAGCCATTATATCCATACTATCAGGTCTAGGATCAATAAAATCAGAAATTGCCCCAATTTGAGTTGCTCCAAACCAAAGTTCTTCCTCTTCTGGAATATTAGGAACCATATTCATAATTATGTCTCCTTTTTTTACTCCAACTTGAGTTAACACTTTAGAGGCAACATCAGCATTATGAAACATTTCATCATAACTGATTTCTTTTCCATAATATTCATAAGCAGTTTTATTTTTTCTCCACTTATTTCTTTCCTTAAGCAATTCAACCATATTAGTTTTTGGATCACTTTCTGGGACATATAGCCCTTCATAATATTTCATCCACGGTTTATCAATATGTGGATAACCTGTTTTTTTTGTTTCCATATTTACCTCCC
>JBJEYJ010000161.1:0-6032 GCA_051886655.1 Bacilli bacterium
GTTCAAGAAATATTGAAATAGCAAAAAATTTACTTGATAATAATGTCTCAATTGACATTATTACAAAAAGCACAGGTCTTTCTAAAGAAAAAATAGAAGAACTTAAATCTAAATAAGTTTTTCTATTTTTATAATTTATTTTATTTTTACATTCACTAATTTCGTTATATTTTTCTTGTTCAAGTATAGAAAAATATGGTATTATATCTATAGGTGATGGTTATGAAATTAGATATCATAGTAAATAAGTATTTACTAATTTGGCATTTATTATATCAATCTTCTGTAAGTGATGAAATTCATAATCTAAAACAAAAACTATGGAATGACAATAAGAAGGAATATTCTTTAGTGCATAAAGATAAAGAAGAAATCTTATCGTCTCTTGAAGATTTTATTCCTAATGATGATTTAATATATAACTTATTTGAACAAAACTATTTATATAAAAAAATAAAACTTGAAACTAATAGATATAGAAATAATATTTTAGAAATTTGGGACATGAACAGAAAAAAATATACTAAAGAACTAAATTCAATCTTAAAATTCAACCTAAAAGACACATATAAAATATGTGTAGTACATCCTAATTTAGATGTAGTAGAAACAGATTTTAACTCTAATATCATAACTATAGGAAAAAGAATTATAACCCGTGATAAAGATAATTTTTTAACATACTTAATTTATAAAATAGTAAAAAATGAAATATCTAGGTTAAAAACTGAAGAAAGAGATATTTTAGATGTAGTAGTAGAACTTGCTATTACTAATGAATTATATACAAGAGTATCAAAAGAATCAAAATATAAAATAGGAAAGAAAGCATTAAGAGAACTAAAAGAAAAGATTTATCCATACTGGCTTATGTATTTAGGAGTACCATCTTCTGATTTTGATAAATACATGATAAGAGATAATATTTTCTTTGATAAAAACAAATATAATTATGAAAAATTACTAAAAACAGTAGATTTATATTCTTTTATTGCCTTTCTAATAAAAAACAAAAAAACAATTTTCAGAACAAAATTAGTACCAGTAGAAAATATTGAAGTATTATAACAAGGAGGCATTATGGAAGCAAGAGTTAAAAATTTACTAGAAAAAATTAAATTTCCAGAAGAAAAAATGGTTTCCTTTGAAAATGCTACACTTAATAAAATCATTGTAGTAGAAGAGTCTAATACTTGGAATATTTATCTTAAAAACAAAACTAATTTTAAGTATGAAGATCTTAAAACATTTTTAACATGCTTAGAAAACTATGTTAATAAAAAATACATTTATAACATCTTTGTAGAGCCTCTAGAAGAAGATTTATCTTTATATGAAGATTATTTTAAAAATATCTTAATTTTAATAAATAATAATAATCTTTTTTTTGATATGTTCTCTGATAGATTAGTAAATGAAAACAATAATTTTTACATAGAAGTTTATAATAAAGCAGAAGAAATTACTTTAAATAAAAAACTTGAATGCATAAATAAATATTTTAAAAAATTTGGTTTTAGCACATTACCTAAAGTTCGTTATAATACAGAAAAAAATAGTGTTATTAAAGAGGAAATCAAAAGTTTAACTAAGATAGATGAAGATAAATTAAAAAGTTTTAATGCTTTAAAAACAGAAGAAGTAGTTCCTTCAAAAAAAGAGTTTAAAAGTAGTAATTATGAAAAGAAAAATTATTCTAGTAAGAAAGGACTTTTTGGAGAAGTAAAAGGTCCTGTTACTAAACTAAACGATATCAGTTATGAAGTAGATAATATTAATGTAGAAGTACAAATATTTGAAGTTATGCCATCAACAAAAAAAGGATTTAACTCTCTTACTTTAAAAGTTACTGACTTTTCTACTAGTATGTATGTTAGAATCTTTGCAAGAAGTGAAGAAGAATACGAAGAACTCTTAAGTAAATTTAAAGAAGGAATGTGGCTTAGGATAGCAGGGTATGTTAAAAATAATAATTTTTACAATGACTTTGTAATCAATGCCAGAACAATAGAATTCATAGAAAAAAAAGAAAACATTCCAATGGATGAAGAAGAGGATAAAAGAGTAGAATTACATGTTCATACAACAATGAGTCAAATGGATGGAGTAGTAAGTGCATCAGATATAATAAAACGCGCTATTAAATGGGGGCATAAAGCTATCGCTATTACTGATCATAATGCTATTCAAACTTTTCCAGCAATTAGTAAGTTTAAAAATGATATTAAAGTTTTATTTGGGGTAGAACTTGCTATGATAGATGATGATTTAGACTTAATTTTCAGAGAAGATGATTCTGTTCTGCTTGAAAACACTTATGTAGTATTCGATTTTGAAACAACAGGATTTAATGCTGGTGGAGGAGATTCAATTATTGAAATTGGAGCAGTAAAGATTAAAAATGGTGAAATAATTGAAACATTTGATAGATTAATTAACCCTGGTAAAAAATTAGAAGAACACATAGTAAACTTAACACATATTACTGATGAAATGCTTAGTGATTGTCCAACTGAAGAAGAAGTAGTAAAAGAATTTATCAAGTGGACTGGAGATCTTCCAATGGTTGCGCATAATGCTAAGTTTGATGCTTCATTTTTAGAAATGGCTTATCAAAAATATAATCTCGGAACATATAAAAATATGCTTATCGATACACTTCAACTATCTCGTGCACTTGATACAGAATATTCTCGTCACTCTTTATCAGCCCTTGTAAAAAGATACGATATAGAATTTGATGAAGAAGGACACCACAGAGCAGATTACGATGCTGATGCTACTGCTAAAATCTTTCATAAAATGTTACTTAAACTAAAAACAAGAAAAATACTAAAAGCAAATGAAATAAATTTACTTGTAAGTAAAGATGATATCCATAAATTTGGAGAGCTTTATCATATTAATATTTTAGTAAAAAATAGTGTTGGTCTAAAGAATTTATTTAAATTAGTAAGTTATGCTAATACTAAATACTTATACAAAACTCCAAGAATCATAAGAAGTGAAGTTGAAAAGCATCGAGAAGGTCTTTTAATAGGAAGTGCCTGTGCAAATGGAGAAATATTTCGTTTGGCACGTAGTAAAAGTGAAGAAGAAGTAAGTAACTTAATGAACTTTTACGACTTTATAGAAGTTCAATCTCCAGAAGTATATAGTTATTTAGTAGATTTATCTGACTTTAAAAATATGGATGAAGTAAAAGATAACATAAATAAAATAATAAAAGTAGCAAATGAAAAAAGAAAACTTATCGTAGCAACTGGAGATGTACATCACTTAGATAGAGATGACAAAATATATCGAGAAATAATTGTTAATCAAAAAGTTCCTGGTGGAGGAAGACATCCTCTTAATAGACGTGATATAAAAAGTATTCCTTCTATGCATTTTAGAACTACTAAAGAAATGCTTGAAGACTTCTCATTTTTAGGAGAAGAAGAAGCTAAAAAAATAGTTGTTACCAATACTAATAAAATAGCAGACTTAATTGAAGACTTTGAAGTTATTCCAGATACAAAAGGAATACCATTTTCTCCCATATTTGAAAATAGTCAGGAAACAATAAGAGAGATTTGTTATAATAAAGCACATTCTATATATGGAGATCCTCTTCCTGATATAGTTCACGATAGGCTAGAATCAGAGCTTACTGGTATCATAAATGGAGGATTTGATTCGATTTATTTAATTTCTCAAAAATTAGTTGAAAAGAGTAATAAAGATGGTTACGTAGTAGGATCACGTGGTTCAGTAGGATCTTCTTTCGCTGCTACTATGCTTGGTATTTCAGAAGTTAATCCACTTCCTGCCCATTACGTTTGTCCAAACTGCAAAAAAAGTATTTTTGAAGATGAGAACGGTACTCCTTTTGGAAAAAATTATCCAAGTGGATACGACTTACCTGATAAAACTTGCGAGTGTAAAACTAAAATGAAAAAAGAAGGACAAGATATGCCATTTGCAACTTTCCTTGGATTTAATGCTGATAAAGTACCTGATATTGATCTTAATTTCTCTGGAGATTATCAAGCAAGAGCTCATGATTACACCAAAGTATTGTTTGGAGAAGATCATGTATTTAGAGCAGGAACAATCGGAACAGTTGCAGAAAAAACAGCATTTGGTTTTGTTAAAGGTTACTATGAAGATAGAGGAATCGAAGGAGTAAGATCACTTGAAATAGAACGTTTAGCTAAAGGCGTAACAGGGGTAAAAAGAACAACTGGACAACATCCTGGTGGAATAGTAGTAGTGCCCGACTATAAAGAAATATTTGACTTTACTCCTTATCAGTACCCAGCAGACGATATAGAAGCAGAATGGGCAACAACTCACTTTAATTATCACGACATTGAAGATTGTCTTTTAAAACTTGATATACTAGGACACGATAACCCGACAATATTTAAAATGCTTGAAGACTTAACAGGAATAGACCCTTCGACAGTACCTATGGATGATAAAGAAGTAATGAGTTTATTTACTTCAACTAAAGCACTTGGAGTAACTCCAGAACAAATAGAATGTGAAGTCGGGTGTTTAGGACTTCCAGAATTCACTAGATTTGTTATAGGAATAGTACTAGAGACAAAACCTACCACTTTTGCAGAACTTGTTAAAATATCTGGGCTTTCTCATGGTACAGATGTTTGGAATGGTAATGCTCAAGAACTTGTTAGAAATAATATTTGTCCATTCAAAGAAACAATAGGCTGTCGTGATGATATTATGGTTTACTTAAGTAATAATGGTATAAAACCAATAGATGCCTTTAAAATAATGGAACTTGTTCGTAAAGGAAGACAAAAGAAAATGGCTGATAAGTGGGCTGAATATAAAAAACTTTTAAAAGAAGCAAAAATACCAGACTGGTACATAGACTCTTGTGACAAAATAAAATACATGTTCCCAAAAGCACATGCAACTGCTTATGTAACAGCAGCATGGAGAATAGCATGGTATAAAATAAATAGACCAATCGAATACTATGCAACATTTTTCTCAATAAAATGTTTCTCATTCGATCTTGAAGTAATGGAACTTGGTTATGACAAAATAAAAGAACGCTTAGCAGAACTTAGACTTAAAAAGTTTGGTCTTACAGTAAAAGAGCAAGATCTAATTTCAACCTTAGAAGTAGCACTTGAAATGACTGCCAGAGGATTTAAGTTTGGAAGTGTTGACTTAAATAAGAGCCATTCTAAAAACTTTGTAATTGAAAAAGATACATTAATTCCCCCTTTTAGGGCTATAGATGGTCTTGGAGATACAGTAGCAAATAATATAATAACAGAAAGAGATAAAAGAGAATTTATCAGCATAGAAGAATTTCAAAAACGTTGTAAAGTATCAGGAACATTAGTAGAAAAAATGAAACTTATGGGAATACTTAAAAACTTACCAGAATCTAGTCAATTATCACTTTTTGATATGATATAGATTTCATATTACAATTTTCTTGTTTTAAATGGTTATTCTGGTATAATCATATGATTAATACCAAGAATATTCTAAAAACGTATCTCTTCTCATCTAGTAATCACTCTATAGAGTTAATATATTTAAAATAGCTTCTAAAAAGTTCATTGCAATAATAAAAGTTGTGATGAACTTTTCCATTTACCTAAACAAATATTTACTTCCTACATAAAATATTTATGGAGGAGTACATATGTATAAAAGTATCAGAGCTAGTGAACTAAAAGGTATGATAGGAAGAGTGAATATTATTGATATTAGAAAAAATTATCTTTATAATTTAGGATCAATACCAAGTAGTAAAAATATACCTAGTTCTTATTTATTAATGAATCCTGACAAATATTTAGATAAAGAAAAAGAATATTATATATATTGCACCCAAGGAATGGAAAGTGTTAAAGTATGCGCTAAACTTTCTAAACAAGGTTATAAAGTAGTAAATGTTCTTGGAGGCTATCACGACTATATAACTAGTTAATTAAGAGTTTAAAGCTCTTTTTTTATATAATAGGAAAGTCATCTATAAGTTACAAAAAGCAGTAAAACGA
>JBJEYJ010000162.1:0-5963 GCA_051886655.1 Bacilli bacterium
AAGAAAGCTTTTTTTCAGATATATTTTCAACTTTCATACTATCCCCTCTTTTTCGGGCTTATTATACCATAAAACTAAAAAAATTACAAATAAAAAGAAGAAACATATGCATTGCCTCTTCAAAAAACTACTAAATTTCTACTATTTCTTTTGTTTTTATTTCATTATTAATTTTATCTATAAATTCATTTTTATTTAATGTAATAGTTTTTTCACTACCATGATGACGATAACTAATTTGATCATTATCAACTTCTTTTTGCCCTAAAATTAAATTATAAGGATATTTTTTCATTTGAGCTTCTCTCATTTTATATCCAAGTTTTTCATCTCTATCATCTAAATTAACTCTTATTCCATTTTCTTTTAACTTATCTTCTATTTGTTTAGCATATTCTAAATGATATTCATTATTTACAGGAATAATATTTACTTGAACTGGAGAAAGCCAAAGTGGAAACGCACCTTTTGTTTCTTCAATTACAAATGCAGTAAATCTATCAAATGTTCCAAAAATAGCCCTATGAAGCACAACTGGTATTTGTTTTGATCCATCACTTGCTATATATGATAAATCAAATTTTCTTGGAAGTAAAAAGTCTAGTTGACAAGTAGAAAGTGTTACTTCAGGCCCAACAGCAGGTTTTACTTCTACATCAAGTTTTGGACCATAAAAAGCTGCTTCTCCCACTGCTTCATGATAAACAACTCCAAGTTCATTTAAAACTTCTCTTAATTTATCTTCTGCAATATTCCACATATCATCATCATCAAAATATTTTTCTTTATCATTTTTATCTCTTAAAGATAGTCTAAAACTATAATCTTTAATCCCAAAATCTTTATACACATCAAGTATTAAATTTACAACCTTTTTAAATTCATCCTTTATTTGTTCAGGTGTTACAAAAAGGTGAGCATCATTTTGACACATACATCTAACTCTTTCAAGACCTTTTACTGCCCCACTTGCTTCATATCTAAAATCAGTTGCAAATTCTCCTATTCTAATAGGTAAATCACGATATGAATGAAGTTTATTTTTATATATCAACATATGATGCGGACAATTCATTGGACGAAGCACAAATTCTTCTTCATCAACCTTCATAACAGGGAACATATTTTCTTTATAATGATCCCAGTGTCCTGATGTTTTATATAAATCAACAGTTCCCACACATGGAGTATAAACATGATCATATCCTAACTTTCGTTCTTTTTCATATATATAATTTTCTAACTCTTTCCTAATAATCGCACCATTTGGAAGCCATAAAGGCATACCAGAACCAACAAGTTCATGATTCATAAATATTTCTTGTTCTTTACCAATTTTTCTATGATCTCTTTGCTTAGCTTCTTCTAACATATGTAAATGTTCTTGTAAATCTTCTTCTGTTTCATAACAAACACCATAAATCCTTTGAAGCATTTTATTTTTAGAATCACCTTTCCAGTATGCTCCAGAAACTTTTAAAAGTTTAAAGTGTTTTAAAAGCTTTACTGATTCAACATGAGGACCACGACAAAGATCAGTAAAATCTCCTTGAGTATAACAACTAATTACTGTTTCAGCCTCATCCATTCTCTCAATTAAATCAATTTTATAAAGATCATCTTTAAATCTTTCTAAAGCTTCCTTTTTAGATATTTCTTCTCTATATATCCTTTTTCCATCTTTAGAAATCTTCTTCATTTCCTTTTCTATTTTTGGTAAATCTTCTTCCTTTATAACATTATCTCCAAGATCAATATCATAATAAAAACCTTCAGCAATTACTGGTCCTACCCAAAATTTAGCATCTTTATACAAATGTTTAACAGCTTGTGCTAATAAATGAGCACAACTATGATTTAGTACATTTAATTTCTCATCTTCTTTAATATTTATCATTATAAATCTTCCTTTCTTAATTCCCTAATTCTTGCTTTTTCTTGTTTTTCTTTTTTCATACTATGATTTTCTTTATCAAAATAAAGTTCTTTTTGAACAAGACGTTGTTCTTTTAAATTTTGATGTTGCTTAGCTTTTTTTAACAAACCCTCAAGTTCATAGATACTTAAATTATTTAATTCTTCTTCTGACAGACTTTCTAATTCATCAATATCATCATCAACAGTAAATATAAAATGAATCTTATCATTATTTTCACAAGTTTTTTCATGATATTCATAATCATAAACATAAGGATTACTATACCCCTTTATATCATCATTACAATCAATTACTAAAACTACTTCTCCTCTTACTAAATCCTCTTCAGTAATAAGCTCTTTTTTAATTTGATTTAGTGCAGGAAATATTTCTTTTAAATTATCATGTGATAACCTGTTCAAATTCTTTTCTTTGATGTTATAAAAAGTTGCCATGAACTTACTTATCGTCAAAGTTAAACTAGGATAACATCTCAAATCTTTATTTTTTGCCATTACTACACCCTCCTGTTTTTTTATTAAACAAAAAACGCCCCTTTTAAAGGAGCGTTTATACGCGGTACCATCCTACCTTATAACTCTTATGTTTTTAACGAAAACAACCCGGACTCTATTTCTAGAACAGCTAAAAGGTAGTAATAAATAATCAATTATATTAGTTTTCACCAACCACTAACTCTCTTAAATAATTTAATTATTTATCTTGTCCTTCTTCATTGCTTTTCATAATTAGTTTATGATTTTTTCAAGTATTTGTCAATTACTATCACACATTTTTATCAAGTTTTATAAGTATTTGTTTATCCCCATCTATTTCAAGTTTAGTATATTTAACACCGCACATATCAAACAATCTTTTTGATGCTAATACTTGCTCCTCTCCGCTTTTAAAATTATCTGTTAAATAAACAACTTCTTTAATCCCAGACTGAATTATTTCCTTAGCACATTCATGACATGGAAATAAAGAAACATAGATTTTTGATCCTTCTAAATCTTTCCTTGAACCGCGATAATTTAAAATAGCATTTCTTTCAGCATGTACAACATACATGTATTTAGTCTCAAGCGGATCACCTTCTCTTTCCCAAGGAAAATCATCATCATGATATCCATTTGGCGCCCCATTATAACCAATTGATAAAATCCTATTATTTTCACTTACTATACAAGCTCCAACTTGAGTCGAAGGATCCTTGCTACGCATAGCAGAAAGTTTTGCTATTGCCAAAAAATATTCATCCCAATTTAAATAATCTTTTCTTTTACTAGACATATAAATTCACCTTTCTTATTCTACTGTTACAGATTTTGCTAAATTCCTAGGTTGATCGATTGCTTCTCCTCTTAAATACGCAACTTGATATGCTAAAAGTTGAAGAATTGTTGCAACTAACAAAGGATTAATATAATTATTTTTATTTTCTACAATTATTTTTTTATCATAGAAATCACTAGTTTTGTACTTTTCATAAATTTCATCTGTTGTTATCAAAACTACATAAGCATTTCGAGCTTTTACTTCTTTTATATTACTAATTGTTTTTTCTTCTATACCCTCATCTGTTACTATCGCAATAACAACAGTCCCCTCTTCAATCAAAGAAATTGTACCATGTTTAAGTTCCCCTGCTGCATAACTTTCACTATGAATATAAGATATTTCTTTTAATTTAAGAGAGCCTTCCATACAAAGAGCATAATCTACTTTTCTACCTATAAAGAATGTATTATCTTTTTCATAAATACTTTTTGCTACATCATCACACAAGCTCTTTTTAGAGATTACCTTTTTTATGTATTCAGGTAATTTTTTAATTTCACTAATTACATTATTTGCTTCTTCTTTAGATATTTTTTTATTTTCATAACCAATTACAAGCGCAATCAACAAAAGCATCAAAACTTGAGCAGAATATGCCTTAGTAGTAGCAACTGATATTTCTGCTCCTGCTTTTATATATAAAACATCATCTGCTTCACGAGCAATAGAAGACGAAACAGTATTAACAATTCCAAGAGTATCAATTCCTTTTTCTTTAGCTTTTCTAAGAGCTGCTAGAGTATCCGCAGTTTCTCCAGACTGAGATATTAAAATTGTTAAAGTATCAATATCACTAAATGTTTTTTTATATCTATACTCACTTGCTATTTCTACATTTACTAAAACATCCACATATTCTTCAATTAAACTTTTACCTAATAGCCCAGCATGATAAGCACTACCACATCCAATAATATCTATTTTTTTATACTTACTAAAAAGAGGCATACTCTTTTTTAAATCATCAATATTATCAGCATCAAACTGTTTAAACATATTATCAAACACAGTTGGTTCATCATTTATTTCCTTAAGCATAAAATGTTCATAACCAGCTTTCATTGCCACTTCCTTATCTCCATCATAAGTTAGAATTTCTTTTGGTAATAAATTTTCATTTTCATCATAAATAACAATTTTTTCATTATTAATTGCAGCATATTCATTCTTATCAAGTAAAATATATTTATTAGTAAATTCAAGTATTGCTGGAACATCTGATGCTAAAAAGTTACAAGCCTCTCCTACTCCTATTATTAAGGGACTATCTTTTCTCATAGCATACAAATTATTTTCATCATCATCAAACATTATAGCAAAAGCAAACGATCCATTTATAATAGAATTAGCTTCTTTAAGTGTTTTTAATTTATCATTAGTTTTTTTATAAAGTTTATCAATTAAAGCACAAGCGACTTCAGTATCAGTACTAGATTTAAACTCGTACCCTTCTTTTATCAAATCTTTTTTTATCTTTTCATAATTTTCAATTATTCCATTATGTACAAGCATAACAGATCCTACTCTGTGAGGATGAGAATTTATAGTAGTAGCACCACCATGTGTAGCCCATCTAGTATGCCCTATCCCAATTGTAGACTCTTCCAAACCTTCAATTTTTTTCTCAAGGTTTATAATTTTACCTTCTGACTTTACAATCTCCACATGATTATTTTCTCTTATGGCTATTCCTGCTGAATCATAACCACGATATTCAAGATTTTTTAAACCATTTATTAAAACATGAATAGCATTTTTTTCTTTACCTGCATATCCAATTATTCCGCACATTTTTTCCTCCTTTAATTTTGATATATACTTTGTTACAATTTTAATTTTGCTTTTTGATATATATCTAACGAGAAATATCCCGTAGTAGTATCCGCCGATAATTTCGATAACTACTAACCTCGTCAGCTAATATAGCTCAGGCGCTCATTATAATAAGTACTTCGTTTCCTCCTTTTACTTATATATAACTAATATAATTATATACGAATTTTAGATAAATGTAAGATTTTTCTACAAAATTTTAAAAAATAATAAAAAACAAAAACTCTTTAATTCGTTAGTTCAACAAACTTAAGAGTTCATTCGTTATATTTTCAATTACCAAATTTTTATTTTCCATTCTAGAAGCTTTTATAGCTTTTAAATCATTATCAAAATATTTATCATTTTTTCTATCATATATAGAAAAATAAACAACATTATCATCTCCAAAAGGATTATTTTTATCTATTCTATTAAGCTTTCCAGTTATACCTACTCCATAATCAGAATTAGTATAATCTGATATAGATTTACTCATTGCTCTAGCGGTCTCATTACTATAAACAGTATATTTATCTATTATTTCTTTTGGCACTCCCATTTTTATTTTAAATTCATTAGAATATGTTACAGCACTAAATTTCAAAACTTCACTTGCACCTTCAATATTAGTAATTGCATTAGCAAAACCTCCACCAGTACAAGATTCCATAGAAGAAATAGTCTTACCATTTTCAGTTAAAATTTGAACTAATTTTCTTAAATTTTCCATAAACACTCATCCTCTCAAGTAAATTATTTTATATAAATAGTATAACATTTTTTAACTTTTTTAGTATATAATAATTAAAAATGAATATAATAATAATGTCATAAGGAATTTATGACAATTAAAATCCCAGGTTTAATTCTGGGATTTCTTTTTTTT
>JBJEYJ010000163.1:0-5873 GCA_051886655.1 Bacilli bacterium
AAACGAATATACAACTAATGAAAATATGACTTTATATGCTCAGTGGTATGATGTTGATACACTTGAAAAAGAAATAACTGCAAGTGTAAGAGCAGGTGATATTAAATTAACACCAGCAAAAACACTTACAGGAGTGTCAGTAGATGCTTTTAGTTATCACTCATTTAGTCCGGGTATGACAGCAGAAACAGGATATAAATTAATTCCATATTCACTTCCATATCATAATACTAGCGCATCAAGTACTAATGCATACGGTGCAACTGCTACCTCTTACAAAGTTAGAAATGGATTAAATAGTTCTGCAGCCACAGTTACTCCAGTATTGGCATCTCTTGAAGTTTACAATAGAACAGGTACAGCATCAACTGATTCTTTAGATGACCGTATTTTAAGTATGCAAAATATATCTGAAGCATGTTTATCATATAAGGCAGCAGATGGAGATATAAAAATAAAATCAGCAAGTCAGACAATATCATTAACAGATAGTGCGAATGTATCTTCAACAGCATTAACAGCAGATAGTGGTTATACACTAATATCAATCGCGGGATATAATTTAACTCCAAATACATCGACAACGAGACAGTTTGGAAATGTTAAAATTAGGGCAGTTTATAAGGCCAACTTAAATATTCGTAATGCTTCTGAATCATCTCATAAAGTTAATTTAATAACATATGCCCTTCAAACAAGAACAAAAAGTGTTGGAACATTAACAAGCCCAAATTATGATACTACAAACTATGCAAAACTAGGTATTCAAAAACTAGTAGCACTAAAAGAATTAAAAACAAAATCAGCCTCATTCTTTACTTCTGAAAATTGTACAACAGCAAGTGTTAGTATAACCGGTGTAACAGTATCAGAATTTTCTTATACAACTAAAACTGCAACAATGAGTGGACATACAAGATTTGTTATGCCTGTTGCATTTAATGTAACTAGTGGTTCTGGAAGTGGTAGTAGTTATGCAACACCAAAGACAATGACAACAACTTATAACACTGATGCAACATCAGTTACTGCAACATTCAAGCTTGCAGGAAACGTTAAAACAAGTACCTGGTATGGTCCAAGTAATTGTACTGTCACAATATATGCATTTGTTATTGATAAATAAAAAATATATAAAATAATTAAAAAAAGAGTTTCTAGGTTAAATCATAATTTGTATCCTTTAAACTCTTTTCATATGTTTTACAAACATTAAGTATAAATAATCATTGCACTAAAACAATAAATTTGTTCTTCTGAAAAAATAGAAACACTTACCTCGTATTTGATATCAATAACTTCTTTTTCTTCATCAAGTTCGTCCAAAAAGTTATTTATTTTATCTTCTAGATCTTTTTCATGAGCTTCATCAAAAACTTTTACTTTCATTTATCTTCACCAAAATAATATTAACTAAAAAAAACTTAAAAATTTGTCGAATTCCCTTGATAAAAATATAAAAACCTTTATAATAAAAAGAAATAATTTTCAAAGGAGGAAATCTATGGATAAAACAAAACTACCAGTACTTGTTCTAAAAAATATTATCCTATTTCCTCATAGTGAAATAAGGTTAGAACTAGAAAATGACAAAGATAAAGAATTAATTTCTCTAGCGGATTCTTACTACAACAAACATATTTTAATTATCCATCCAAATAATGAACTTGAAGCCTCAATTGATAAAACTAGTTTTCCTAGAATTGGGATAATTGGTTATATCAATATGAAACTTGATCTTCCTAATAATAAAACAAGAATTGTAATAAGAGGCTTAAATAGAGTAAAAGTTTTATCTTATACTAGTGAAGTAGATGGTATAAAAGTATCTTACTTTGAAGATATAAAAACCCAAAAATTATCTAGTGTTGAAGAAATGGCATACTCTAGAAGTTTAATAAAACAAACAGAGTATTATATAGAACATTGTCCTACTGCAAGCAACAGTATTTTATCAGATATACTCGGAGTAAATGATATTGACAAAATAACGGATATTCTTACTATGTTTATTCCTGGGACTTATCAAAGAAAATTAGAATACTTAAACGAAATAAGTCCTACCACAAGAGTAATGATGCTTTTGGATGATATTAATATGGAAATATCAGTCACCGAACTTGAACAGGAAATAGAAGATAAAATATCTTTCGAACTTGAAAAAACTCAAAGAGACTATATTCTAAATGAAAAAATTAAAATAATGAAAGAAGAACTTGGCGAAGGATATGATAAAGACAGAGAAACAACAAAGCTAAAAGAAAAGTTAAAAAAATCTAATATTCCTATTTCCATAAAAAAAAGATTAGAACTTGAAATAAAAAGATATGAATCAATTCCTGCGATGTCTTCTGAAATAGGTATGGTAAGAAATTATATAGATACATTATTTAGTCTTCCTTGGAATATTTATACTAAAGATAATGAAAACTTAGATGACGCTATGGAAAAGTTAAATAAGACTCATTATGGTCTTGAAGAAGTAAAAGAAAGAGTAATTGAGTATTTAGCATTAAACCAAATGACCAAAGGAGTAAACAATCCAATTATTTGTTTAGTAGGGCCTCCTGGAGTTGGTAAAACAACATTTGCCAAAAGTATAGCAAGTGCAATAAATAGAAAATATACCAAAATTTCTGTCGGAGGAATTAGTGATGAAGCAGATATAGTAGGGCACCGAAGAGCTTATATTGGATCTAGTCCGGGAAAAATAATTGAAGGATTAAAAAAAGCTGGTTCTTCAAATCCTGTTTTTGTCATCGATGAAGTAGATAAAATGACCAAAGATATTAAAGGAGATCCTGCATCAAGTTTACTTGAAGTTTTAGATAAAGATCAAAACAAGTATTTTTGTGACAACTATATAGAAGAAGAATATGACTTATCAAAAGTTATGTTTATCTTAACAGCAAATTATATTGATCAAATACCTATTGAATTATTAGATAGACTTGAAATAATAGAAATATCTAGTTATACAGAAAATGAAAAATTTAATATTTGCAAAAATTATATAATTCCAAATGGTATAAAAAGTCATGGTCTTGAAAACGCTAATATCGAGTTTACTGATGATGCAATTTCTAAAATAATTAAAAATTATACAAAAGAAGCCGGAGTAAGAGAACTTGAAAGAAAGATTCATACTATTTTAAGAAAAATAGTAAAAGAAATAATTATTGATAAAAAAGAAAGTTTAAATATTGTTGATGAATCCATAGTTATAAAGTATTTAGGTAATGAAAAGTATTCTAATTCTAAAAATAATAAATATAAAAGCGAAATAGGAATAGTTAATGCTATGAGTTATACAATTTATGGTGGAGATATATTAAAAATTGAAGTAGATTTTTATAAAGGAAATGGTAATATTGTTGCAACAGGTAGTCTTGGAGAAGTATTCATAGAAAGCACTAAAATTGCCCTTAGTTACATAAAAAGTAATTATAAAAAATTTGGTATAAATTATGAAACATTAGAAAGTAGTGATATTCATATTCATGTACCAGAAGGTGCAATAAAAAAGGATGGTCCAAGTGCAGGAATAGCTATTACAACGGCTATTATAAGTGCTTTTACTAATTTAAAAATAAAAAATAATATTTCAATGACTGGAGAAATAACTTTAAGGGGAGAAATCTTGCCAGTCGGAGGATTAAAAGAAAAAGTAATCGGAGCAAAAAAAGCTGGAGTAGAAAAAATAATTTTGCCAAGTTCCAATAAAAAAGATATAGAAGAACTAGATAAAGAGATAACCTCTAATTTAAAATTTATATATGTAGATAACTATTTACAAGTTTTTGAAAATTTAACATATTCAAATAAAAAGAAAAAAAGTATAAATAAAATTTTAGAAGAACAAAAGAAGTAAAAATCAAAAAACTTCTTTTTTTAAATCTAAAGATGTGTTAGAATTATATAGTATTTGAAAGGTGATGCCAAATGAAAGAAGTTATAACAGAAACTCTTATAGATAGTTTTAAGTTATTGCCATTTTTATTTATTACATTTCTAATTATTGAACTTTTTGAACATAAATTAAGTAAAAAAAGTAAAAATGCAATCACAAATTCTGGGAAACTAGGACCACTTATAGGTAGTTTTTTAGGGCTTATTCCGCAGTGTGGTTTTTCAGTTGCAGTAACAAATCTTTACGCTACTAGAATTATTACATTTGGAACCTTAATTTCTATTTATCTATCAACAAGCGATGAAATGATACCTATCCTAATAGCAGAACAAGCTCCTATAGAACTTTTAATAAAAATAATTATATTAAAATTTATTATTGGTTTTATATTTGGTTTTATTATAGATTTATTATTTAAAAAAAGAGAGAACGAAAACTATTCTCTTTGTAAAGAAGAACATTGTCACTGTGATAAAAAAATATTTAGAGCCTCGCTTAAACACACATTAAACATTTTCATTTTTATTGTCATATGTAATTTTATTATAAACTTTATTATGGAATTTGGAGGTATGAATTATCTAAAAGATATACTTTTAAAAGACAATATTTTAGGCTCCTTTATTACAAGCTTAATTGGTTTAATACCAAATTGTGGTGCTAGTGTAGTTCTTACAGAATTGTTTTTAAATAACGCTATATCATTTTCAGCTTTAGTAGCAGGCCTTCTATCCGGCGCAGGAATTGCACTTCTTGTTTTATTTAAAACTAATAAGAATAAAAAAGAAAATTTTATGATTTTAGGACTTTTATATTTAATCGGAGCAATTTCGGGAGTAATACTAGAAATAATTTTAAAAATAATTTAAATCAAACAAAAAAAGATCTATATTTTATTTTATTTTTTGATATAGATCTTTTTACTTACTTATTTTTTTAATTTAGATAAATCAACATCTTTTCTTTCAATAGCTCTTAAAACTTCTATTGGAAGAGCAAATATTATGGTATTTGATTGATCTGAAGAAACGTCATTAATAGTAGAAAGTGTTCTTAAATGAAGAGCTCCATCAGATTTTGCCATAGTTTCAGCAGCTTTAGCTAAGTTTTTAGAAGCTTCAACTTCTCCGACAGATTTAGTAATAACAGCTTGTTTTTCTCTTTCAGCTTCTGCAACACGAGCAATAACTCTTTTCATTTCTTCTGGAAGAGAAACATCTTTAAGTTCAACATTTTCAACTTTTATTCCCCAAGGATCAGTTGCTTTATCAATAATATTACATATTTCAGTAGAAAGTTTATCTCTTTCACTTAAAAGTTCATCTAAAGATACAGAACCAACTACATTTCTCATAGTAGTTTGAGCAAGTTGTGATACAGCATAGAAGAAGTTTTCTACTTCCAACACACTTTTAGAAGCATCGAATACTTTGTAATAAATAACAGCATTAATTTTAACAGAAACATTATCTTTAGTAATAGCTTCTTGTTCTGGAACATCAACTGCTTTTGTTCTTATATCAACTTTCTTATATGATTGAAAAATAGGGATAACGATTCTCCATCCTGGTTCCATTATTTTAGTAAATTTACCAAGACAGAACTTAATTCCTCTTTCATACTGATTAATTTGTTTAATTGATGCAAGAAAAATAACTGCGATAATTATAATTACTATAAAACCTATGTCCATATTTTTTACCTCCTTTTCTTAATTATATCACTGATAACAAGAAATTTATACAAAAATTTTAAAACTTATAGATTGAACAAAACATTTGCATTTAAAAAATTTAAAATTTACTATTTATTTTTCTAAAATTTGTGTTATAATTAAGTAGTCATGGTTCCTTAGCTCAGTTGGTAGAGCAACAGACTCTTAATCTGTGGGTCCAGGGTTCGAGCCCCTGAGGGATCACCATTTTTAAAAATATGCTATCAGAGATTCTGATAGTTTTTTTGT
>JBJEYJ010000164.1:0-5754 GCA_051886655.1 Bacilli bacterium
CATTTAAAAAAATATAAAAGACTTAGGTCTTTTTTTCAATATATGTTATAATTTAAAATGGAGGTAAACGTATGAAAGTATTAATTGTAGATGATGAAGAATTAATTAGAAACATCATTAGAGATTATTGTCATAATGAAGGATATACTACAGATGAAGCAGAAAATGGCCTTGAAGCAATTGACAAAGTAAAAGAAAATGATTATGACATTATTATCCTTGATTTAATGATGCCAAAACTAGATGGATATTCATCATATAGACAAATAAAAGACATAAAAAATATTCCTACTATAATTTTATCAGCAAGAAGTGAAGAAGCAGACAAATTGCTTGGATTCGATCTTGGAGTAGATGATTACTTAACAAAACCATTTTCTCCAAAAGAATTGATGGCTAGAATAAGAGCTATTTTAAAAAGAAATAATAAAGATAATAATAGTGTTTTTGAATATAAAAATTTGAAAGTAGATAAAGTAGGGCATAGTGTAACAATTAAAGGAAAAGAAGTGTTGTTAACTCCTAAAGAATATAATCTTTTACTATATTTTATTGAAAATGAAAATGTTGCTTTATCAAGAGAGCAATTATTAAATAAAATATGGGGTTATGATTTTTATGGAGATGACAGAACAATAGATACTCACATAAAAATGCTTAGAAATAACCTTGGTGAATACAGAAATCTTATTAAAACCGTTAGAGCAGTAGGGTACAAATTTGAAATTAAAAACTAGAAGTTTAAGAGCAAATCTTCTAATTTATTTCTTAATTTTTTCTGCTATAATTCTTGGTTTTTTGTATTTCTTCCAAATATTATTCTTTAACACTTATTATAAAATAAATCAAACTAGTAACTTAGAACAAACAGTAAATCTAATTGAAAAAAATATTGACAAAGAAAACGCAAAACTTTTACTAAATGAACTTTCTTTAAATAATGAAGTCTGTATACAAATAGTTAAAGATAACAATCTTATTTATTATTCTGATTATTATAAACATTGTGCTGGAAAAGATAATGATGCTCTAGGAGTTATTATAAATAGTTTTATAAACAGCGATAAAAAGTATTTAAAAGTAGATTTTGTCAACAATAGATACAATAATAAATCGCTAGTTTATGGTAAAAAACTAAAAAATAACACTTATGTTTTTGCAAATTCTTCTCTTGAGCCAATGGATAAGAGCATTAATCTTTTAAAAGGACAATTTTTATATGTTGCCTTAATTGTTTTATTATTATCATTTATAATATCGTATTATTTTTCTAGAAGAATAGCAGATCCAATTTTAAAAATTAATCAATCAGCCAAAAAACTTGCTGATAAAAACAATAAAGTAAAGTTTACTTGTGAAACTGAAGTATTCGAGCTTAAAGAATTATCTGAAACCCTTAATAATACTGCTAAAGAGTTAAACAAAACAGAAGAATTAAGAAGAGAATTCTTAGCAAATGTAAGTCACGATTTAAAAACACCGCTCACAATGATTGAAGCTTATGCCGCATCTGCACGAGACCTAAATTATAATAATAAAAAGAAACGTGAACGTGACCTAAATATAATTATAGACGAAGCTGAAAGACTAAATATGCTAGTAAATGACATACTACTTCTTTCAAAAATCGAAAGTAAAACAACTAAATTAAATTTAGAGGACATTAACATAAAAAAAGAAATAGAAACTATTTTAGAACGATTTGCAATTTATAAAAATGATGGCTATATCTTTGAATTTAATGAAACAGAAGATTATATAATAACCGCTGATAAACAAGGTATTGAAAGAGTAATATATAATCTTATAAATAACGCTATTAATTACACTGGTGAAGATAAAAAAGTAAGAATAACATTCGAAAAAGATCAAGATATTTTAACTATTAATATAATAGACACCGGAAAAGGAATAGAAGATGAAGATAAAAAGCTAGTATGGAACAAATACTTTAGAATTAATAAACGTCACAGAAGAACTACCATAGGAACAGGACTTGGTCTTTCAATAGTAAAAGAAATTCTAGAAGAACATAAATTTGAATATGGTATAAAATCAAAATTAAATAAAGGATCTTGTTTCTACTTTAAATGCAAAATAAAAGAAAACAATTCAAATAAAAATACTAAGAAATTGCCTTAGTATTTTATTTTTGAGAAAAATATCCATTTATAACAACTTTACTCTCATTAACAACAATAAAAGCATTATTATCAAATTTCTTTATTAATCTGTGTAATTTATCAAAATCATTTTTATTAATTTCCATAAAAAACATATATTTATCAGCTTCATCATCTTTTTGTTTAATATCCATCACAGATACAGCAAAACCATTTTCTCTTAAAGCTTTAAGCCACTCATCAGTAGCTTTAGAAGTTATTACTTGAACGGTTAAATTTCCTTTAATAAACCTCCTAGAAAGTTTTCCCCCAATATAAGTACCACATGCAAATCCAAGAGCATAAAATACTCCAATTAAAATACTACTTGATGCAGTATCAAGAGCTTCTTTTGCAATTAAAAACCATACTAAAACCTCAAAAAAACCAATAGCGCTAGCTAAAAATATCTTATCCTTTACAGTAATAATAGTCCTTAAAGTACCCAAAGTAACATCTACTATTCTAACAAAAAAAATTTTAATACATAAAAATAAAATGCTCATACACCTCACCAATATTAGTATGAACATAGTTTAACAAAAAAATTAATTATTTTATTTTATCCAAGCAAATATAACAAACAAACTGCTACTGATGAACCAAGAAGTCCAAAAAGCATAACAAAAATAACAATCTTTTGAAATTTTTTATTCAATTTTAATGCACCTCCAGCTACAATTAATTATATCAAATATAAAAGTATATAGTCAATTACTAAGAAAAATATTATTAAACTTAAAGCAAAATTTGTCTTTTTAAAATTATAATAATTAACAAAACCAAACCATATTATTTACTGGTGATATTATGAGAATGAATCTTAAAAATAAAAGCCTTAAAAAATTCAAAATTAAAAAAGTAAAACTATCAGCAAAAAATCTATTTATCTTTCTCTTATCATTTTCAATAATTACAATTATTATTGGAATAATCTTCTACTTTCTATTATCAAGTAAAGATAAAGAAACAGTAAATAGCTCAATAAATGGCTATTTTACTATAAAAGATAATTACAATTATATAAGTTTATTAAAAGATAATATTCTAGATAATACATATGATACATTTTTAATATGGATACTAGGTATAAGTGTAATCGGAGTAATTGCAAGTATTTTTATATATTTCTGCGAGCTTTTTAGTATTGGATTTACAATCGCAAGTATTATGAATGTCTATGATGTAAAAGGATTAATCGGGGTTTTATGTTATTTAATTCCCACTAAAATATGTTATATAATAGTACTATTTATTTTAACTTTTTTCGCAGTAAAAATATCTTACAAACTAATAAAGCTTTGTTTTACCAAAGAAGAAGTAAATATAAAACTAGAAATATCAAAATATTTCAAAGTACTACTATTTTCTTTCATTGTAATGATAGCCATAAGTATGTTAACAGTTTTTATAGATCCTCTTTTGATAAAAGTATTTACTTCTTTCTAAAACAAAAATATAATCCTCCAATAAAGGTGGGAAGATAAAAAGTAATGAGCCTCCATATAATAAGAGTAGAATAAAGAATAGCTTGATTAGATAAAAAAGGTCTAAAGTATTCAAGGTAAGCATATTCCATCCCGCCGGAAGCACCAGGAATGGGAACACAACAACCTGCTATAAATATAAGAGCACTTGCAATATATGTAGTAGGTATACTTATATCATTAACACCAAACGATAAAAACACAAAAAATGGAATAAAATAATAAATAGAAGTTGAGATAAGATATAAAATAACTCCAAAAACTAAAACTTTTTTATTTTTAAAAAGCCAAATGGTGTTATTTCTATAAGCTTCACATCTCTTTTTCCAATTATTTAAAGTAGTCTTATAATCTTTAATAAGTCTTAATTTAGCAAATATTTTAACAAAAAAACTTATAACTTTATAATTAATTCTCTTAGTAAAACCAATTACAAGCAAAAAACCAAGAACAGATAAATTAATTAAAAAGCCAATAATAGTAACTATATATAAAAGACTATCAGAAGAAAAAACATCAAAAAAATGAAAAATTACTAAAGAAATACTTGTTATAATAAGCATTGCAATTTGAAATAACAAAAAATTTTGCGATACAATACTAGTACCATCTACATAATTAATATTATATTTACCAAGTCTATAAACTTGCCAAGGTTGTCCTCCACTAGCTAAAGGAGTGATTCCATTAAAAAACTTTGTTTCAATCCCTATTTTAACTATATCAGATAACTTTATATTTTTATTATACATTCTAGTAAGAATAAATAATGCAGTATTATCAATGAAAAAATAAACTATAAACAAAAGACAAGCAACTGAAAAAAATAAAATATTTATATCTGTAATCTCATTTAATATAAGAGAAAAATTATCTTTTAATAGAATATATAAAATAAAAATAGTTATAACAAAAATAATCATACTCTTCAGTTTAATATTTTTCATAATTAATAACCCTTACTATTAAACCCTAATAAATTAAGAATAAATACAGGTTTTTTAATATCTTTAATTGAAACTATTTTATCTGATATAGTAAGAATCCACCCTTCAATATATCTAGGAGGAATAATATTTAAAGGAAACATATGTCTTAAAATAGCATTTTCTATCCTCTCATTTAACAAATAGTTAAAATAAAGTTTAGAATTATCAAGAGCCTCTTTTGCATGAACAAAACCATGTTTTTGAAAAAAAGGTTTAGTAGAAGTATCTTCTATCCAAGAATTCTTATAAAAATCATGCAGAAGGGCAGATATAACAGAGTTTCTAGGCTCCAAATTTAAAAACTTTGATATTTTATATACTTGATAAGCTACTTTGATAGAGTGTTCATAAATAGTTTGATCCATATGATGAAATTTTTTAGTCATTTCAATATAAATAGGGTTAGTAATAACAGGATTAATTAAATTTAGAAACTCAGCAGGATAAAAACTAGAATTACTATTTATAACTTTATAATTTTTTACTTTATTAACATGTCTTTTAAAACTTAAATATGCTTTATCATAAGAAGTTTTTTTCTTTTTTAAATTTAAACAAGTAGATAAAATAAAATCTAAAGAAAATAAACAAATAATTATAAAACAAATAACAGATAAATACTTTTCATAAATTACTAAAAAATGATAAAAAACAGGATTAATAAAGTAAATAATAATAAGACCAAATAGACCAAAACAAATAGAATAAATAAGATTTATTCGTCCGTGTAAATTAAATTTCATTTCAGAATAATTCCACCATTTATTCTCATTAAAAACTTTTTCTAAAATATATCCTGTAACATACTCTAAAAAAGAACAAATAATCATAGATAAAATAAATACTATAATTGGATTATTTTTAAAACTCATTAAAAATATCACTATAAAAATAGAAGCAAGTCCATATATAGGACAAATTGGACCAAGTAAATAACCACGATTAACTAACTTTTTATCAGTAATTAAACAAAATATCATTTCCAAAGTATATCCTAAAAAACTATAAAGTATAAAGAATAAAAACATATATAATAAATTCATAAAATCAATTCTTTCTATTCATATTTAAAATGCATAAAGCACTTTATTTAATAATATCACAATGAGAAAAAAA
>JBJEYJ010000165.1:0-1609 GCA_051886655.1 Bacilli bacterium
TAATTTTTAAGAGGAATTGTTACTTCTATTTTTTGTTTTGGACCATATACTTTGAATAGTATTGTTCCTGTTATTTCTTCATTGTTTTCAATGTACTTATTTAATTTTTGTATTTTTTCTTCAGCATAAGTTTTCATTGCTTCAGTTATATTTGTTTTTTCACCACGAATATTTAATTTCATTTTATCCTCCTCCTAAGTTTATTTTAGCATATTTTAGTAAAAAATAAAACCACAAATTGATTCTTAGTAAGAATGGGAACTGCTTTATTATTATATATTTTGAGTTTTTATTGAAGAATATTAGTATTTGTGTTATAATTAGTCCACGGGGACGATAGGGTTCGACAAAAGTGTAATGGTTTGAATTGCAGGTAGGTGGCAACCTTAAATGCACATTTAAATATAACTGGAAACAGACAATTACAATTCGCATAGTTTATTAACGGCGAGCTCTACTATATTCTTTGCTTACGAGAATATTTTAGGGTAATATTTAGTAAGCTATATTATTATGGTTCCTATACATGATAATGAATTTTTATAGGATTGTTATCTATTTTGTTGTCGGTTACTAGGTAGATAATGAAATTCTTTAACTGACTAAACCTGTAGAAGTTCAAATTAATTTGCTTTTGGACAGGAGTTCAATTCTCCTCGTCTCCACCAATGCCGATTTAGTTTAGTGGTAAAACAGATGCATGGTAAGCATCAGAGAACAGTTCAATTCTGTTAATCGGCACCATAAAATTTATTTGAGAACTTTATGAAAGTCTTTTTTTTTGCAAAAAAAATATCCTACTTTTTAGTAGAATATAACAAATATATTTACTTTAAGAAATAAGCTTAAGGAAAGCTTCTTTATGGAAATTATTAATGCTTCTTACTGAATAGTACCTTTGTGGCCTTCCATATTTTGAAAAATCCATATCGTATGATATGTATGTTAAACTTTGTTTTTTCCAGTATATCCTTAGTATTATTTCTGTTTCGTATCCGTTTAACCCCTTTTCATTACATATCTCTAATAGTTTTTCCTTATTTGCTGGCAACTTCATTAAGGTTTTTAATCTTCTTGGCATTTCTCCTCTTCCTTTACTACTATATAATTCATATATATTGCTAACATACTTCCTAATACAATACATAATAGTACACTTACATATATACTTGGTATTAACGCTGTTATTATGTAGAATACCGTCCAAGTAAATGTTGTGCATGTTATCGTTGAGTTTAAGTGAAATGTTTCTCCTAGAAATGATCTTACAAAGAAGAATCCTATTAAGAAAAATGATAATTCTGCGAAAGCATCATTGAAGTATGCTATTACGAATACTCCTGCTGTTTGTATCAGTTGCAGAGGTATTGTTATTCCATAGAATATCATGTTTTCTATTACTTTTTCTATTTTTGCTGCCCTTGCTTGAGCATAGTATTCTATAGATTCTGTATTATTGAACCATATTCCATTTTTCTTTTTTCTTTTCTTTTTATTTTCCTCTTGCTTACTCATAACTTCCTCCATTTTCAAATAGATAAAGGGCCCTTTTATCTATTTTTATTTCTTATTATTTTACTAAGCTACTTGCTTTTTTTGCTATTTTCTT
>JBJEYJ010000165.1:1709-5724 GCA_051886655.1 Bacilli bacterium
CACCATTATTATTAGTAACCACACTGCTACCTTTGCTACTTTTTCATTTACCCCTAACCATTTTATGAAATCCTTCATTGTACTACCTCGCTTTGATTATACTATATTTTTATTTTTTTGTAGCGCAATTTTTGCGCAATTTGGTATTTTTTACCATTTTTCGCTTTTATTTTAACACTTTGTTTTTTCTTTGTTAATACTTTTTTTCATGAAAAAAGAGAAAATTTATTTATTTTTTCCCTTTTTTTCATTTTTATCTGCTATTATACTTGTTTTTGTTATTATAAATACTATTAATATTAGTATTATTATGTATATTATCATGCCTAGTGTTTTATCATTTAAAGCATAAATTATTGATGCGAATGCAAATAAGATATTCATGGCGTATATTGCTAGAACCGTATTTCTATGTGATAGTCCTAAATTAAGTAATTGATGATGAAGATGTAATTTATCAGGTTTAGATATTGGTTCTTTTTTAATTGTTCTTCTTATTATTGCAAACAATGTATCTAAAATAGGTATTCCTAATAATAGTATTGGTATAAAGAATGATGTCATTGTTATTGTTTTAAATCCTAGCAGTGAAATTGTTGCTATCATAAAACCTTGAAACATTGAACCAGAGTCTCCTGAAAAGATTTTTGCTGGATGAAAATTATGACAGAGAAATCCTAGAGATGCTCCGAGCATTATAAACGATAATGAAACATCTAATCCTCCGAAGCTTGCTTTTATAAATGCAATAATTCCTATTGTAAAGTAGAATATACTGCAGGTTCCTGTTGAAAGTCCATCTAATCCATCAATTAAATTTATTATGTTTATACATCCTACTATGAATAAAATTGTTAGAGGATAGGAAAATATTCCAAAATCTATGTGTAATCCTGCGATAGTAATTTTATCTAGTGCTATTCCACCATAAAATAGTACTACAGATGCAGCGATTATTTGTCCTATTAATTTTGTTTTTGCTCCTAGAGGTCTAATATCATCTATTACTCCGACTATTACTATGATGAATGCTCCAATTAAAATTGAATTCATTTGAAGACTTTGAACTCCAAAGAGCATGTAACCAAATAAAAATGTTAAAAATATTCCTAATCCTCCAAGTCTTGGCATTGGTGTTTTGTGAACTTTTCTTTTATCTGGTATGTCCATAGCTCCAATATGTTTTGCTATTTTTTTGATATAAAATGTTATAAAAAAACAAAATAGAAAACACATTAAAATTATTATAAGAATATGTGTGTAATTACTTAAATCTAACATAAAATCACCTAATGTTATTATAACATCTTATGAAAAAAAAATATAGATAAACGTTATTTATCTATATAATAAAGTTTTTCTAACATTATACCTGTTCCTTCTGCTACACAAGAAAGTGGATCTTCTGCTTTAAAAACTGGAACTTTTAGTTCTTCTTGTAAAAGTTCTGGAAGTCCTTTTAGAAGCGCTCCCCCTCCGGTAATTATTATGCCTTTTTCTATAATATCTGCGGATAGTTCTGGTGGAGTTTGTTCTAAAACTACTTTTATCATGGCAATTATCTTTTTTATACTATCTTGCAGTGATTGTTCTATTTCATCACTTGTTATTGTTATTGTTTTAGGAAGTCCACCGACTAAATCTCTTCCTTTTACTTCTAACTTTTCTTTGCTTTTTCCTTGTTTTACTGTACCTATTTTTATTTTTATGTTTTCTGCTGTCTTTTCTCCAATTAATAACTTATATTTTTCTTTTATGTAATCAATTATATTTTGGTCAAAAGTGTTTCCTGCAGTTTTTATTGAAGCACTTGTTACAATATTTCCTAGAGATAGTACTGCTATATCTGTTGTTCCGCCACCTATGTCTACTACCATATTACCTTCTGGTTTTCCTATGTCTAGTCCTGCTCCTACTGCAGCTACTTTTGGTTCTTCTTCAACGAAAACTTTTTTTGCTCCTGTTTTTTCTGCTACTTCTTTGATAGCATTTTTTTCTACTTCTGTTATGTTTGAGGGGCAACATATTAAAATTCTTGGTCTGGTTATTTTTGTTCCTAGTTTTATTTTTTTTAGAAAGTTGTCTAGTAATGATTCTACCATATCAAAATTCGCTATTACACCATCTTTCATTGGTTTTATAGCTTTTAGTTTGCCTGGTGTTTTTCCAAGCATACTATTTGCTTCTTCTCCTACTGCGATGACATCTTTGGTTTCTTCATCTACAACTATGACACTTGGTTCATTCAGAACTATGCCTTCTCCTTTTACATAAATAAGAACATTTACTGTTCCTAAATCTATTCCTATATCTTTGCTAAACATACTAATTTCCTTGGTTACTACCTAAAAAGTCTTCTGGATTAACTAGGATGTTTTCTTTGTACAGTTCAAAATGTAAATGATTACCTAGGTCACTACTTATATTATTAGTTCCGCTTGTAGCAATTACTTGTCCTTTTGTTACTTCATCATTTTCTTTTACTTTAACATCTTTTATGCTTTGATATACACTTATCATGTTATTGTTGTGCTCTATTTTTACTGTAGTTCCTACTATGTCATCTTCTGTTACTGAGATTACTTTTCCATCTGCGATTGCGTTTACATCAAAAATGTTTTCACTCGTGTAGTCTACTCCTGTGTTTTGAATATATGTGTTTTCGTAATAAATAATTGAATCTTCTTGGTTTTCTGATTCTGCTTTATAATCGTAATAACTTTTTCCTATTTCTACTGAAGTATCTGTATAAGGTCTTACTATTTCTGTATTTGTTTCTTCTTTTGATACTGGCATTATGTTGTCTGTTAATACTTCATATGAAACATATTCTAAATTTTCTTGAAGTTTATCTTCTGCTACTGTTAAGGATTTTGTTATTGCATAACTTAATAGGCATACTAGTGCTACTACGGATACTACTATTCCGTGTAATAAGTAATATCTTGAACTTCTTTTTGTCATATAAAATCACCTCATTATAAGTTTTTACAAATAATGAGGTTTTATACATTTTTTAAATAATTTTTGAATAAGTGGCACAATCGTAGATAAAGTTTGTTACTAAATATATTAAAGAAATTGCTATAAAGAAGATAAATAGCCTTGCTCCAAAAACTTTATTTTTTTTGAATATGTGATTAATATTTACTGAATCTAGTGCTAAAATGACAAATGGTGTTACTACTGCATATAATAAAAATTTAACTGACATTTTCGTACTCTTTTATTTGATTTATTCTTCTTTGGTATTTTTCTTCTTTGTTGGGAGTTGAAGTTAAAAATTCTTCAATCATTTTAAGCGCTTCTTCTTTTTTTGTTTTACCTGATAGTGCTATTACGCTAGCGTTATTGTGTTCTTTTGCTAGTTTTGCTTCTTCTATGTTTGAGATTTTAGCGCACATTACTCCTTTTACTTTATTAACTGCGATTGATATTCCTATTCCTGTACCACATATTGCTATTCCTAGATCTGCTTTTTTATTTTTTATGGTTTCTCCAAGAGCTATTCCATATTTTGGAAAATCTACTGACTCTTCACTATTAGTTCCTAGGTCAATTATTGTATATTTTTCTTGTAAACTGCTAATTAGTTCTTGTTTTAGTTTGTATCCTCTGTGATCTGATGCAATTGCTATTTTCATTTATATCACCTCTAGTAGTTATTATATACTAGTTTTTTATAAAAAAAAAGAACCTTAGTTCTTTAATCCATATTTTTGTTTGAATTTTTCAACATTTCCTGTTAATGTAGCTGTTCCTTGTTTTCCTGTGTAAAATGGATGACATTTTGAACAGATTTCAACGTTTATTTCATCATTTTTAGATGTTGACATTGCTTTGAAACTTTCTCCACATAAACATTTGAATGTTACTTCTTTTTGTTCTTTATGAATTCCTTTTTTCATATGTCGCTCCTTTCGCCATGACTTGTTTGTCATAGTAATAATAATTCTTAAGTAGTATAACAGATATTAGCTTGTTTGGCAAGGTTTTTCTTCTATTTTTATGTCTG
>JBJEYJ010000166.1:0-5601 GCA_051886655.1 Bacilli bacterium
ACTCCTTTCAAAAACAATTATTATTAGTAGAATCTACTAAATTTATATAGCTCCAAAAAACAAATAAATAATACTTTTTACATATTTGACATGTTCTTTATTAGTATTAATATCAGTGTTCATCAACAAATCGCTTCTAATATTAAAATATAATAACATAAATTACACATTAATTTTACTATACTAACAAAAGATTTTCAAATTAAACCAAAACTAATCCATAAATACCTTCTTTATATTAGGAGAATTAGTTACATAAACAATTGTTGCATAACATAAATCAAATTCTAATATATCTCCTATTTTTATATCTCTTTTAACATCTTCAATATCTATTATTGTATGATCACTAGATGCTCCAACAACAAAAGCTCCTTCTTCATTTAATATAAGTTCATCAATAAAAGCATAATCTACTTTTCCAATAGCAAGAAGTGCTCTTTTTCTAATGCCTCTATCCTCATAAGTTGGTTTATTACCAAAAGCATCTACAAAAATTTCTCCAACTGGATGAGTAGGTTTATTCTTTACTTCTATTACTTCACATCTAAGTTTAAACACATCTTGATACATATCACTCATATCATATCCCCAAAGATCTTTTAAATCTTTAGCAAGAAGTATTCCTTCTCCTACTCTAAGATTATTAATTCTTTCAGGCATATTTTTCTCAAATATCCTAGGTAAACTAGTAGTAGCACCTCCAGAAATAATATCTAGTTTTCTCCCTATTTTATCTTCTATTTTTTCAGCAACCAAAACAAGTTCATTTAGCTTTTCTTCTGTCGGAGTAATGGCACCATAACAACCAAGATTAGTACCTACCCCTGAAAGATATAAATTAGAAAGATCGTTTTCTACCAATAAAGCTGCCTCTATTATTTCATCTTCATTCCAAAAACCCTCTCTTAAATCACCAAGATCTTTCATAAGAATTACTTTATGAATTTTATCCTGTCTTTTAGCTTCTTCATTCAAAGCTTTTAAAACTTCTATTTCACTATTTAAACTAATATCTGTTATTCTAACAACATCACTTACTTCACTAAGCATAGGTATTCTAATCATCATAAGAGGAGCTTTTACTTTTCCAATCAAAGGTTCTAACTGATCAATTCTAGATGATCCAATATAAGATACTCCTTCTTCATCAAATGCTTTAGCAACTTCAAAAAAACCACTAGAGCCTTTAATTATTCCAGCTATTTCCACTCCTTCTTCCATACACTTATCTTTAATTTGTCTTATATTATTCTTTAATTTTTTTAAATCAATTATAAGCTCTGGATATTTACCCATATTACCACTCCTTTTTTATTTATCATTCATCATCTACTTTAGACATTATTTTTTCTTTTAATTTTTCCTCTTCTTCCAAAACTGTATAAGCAATTTTACCCACTAAAGTTTTAGGAAGTTCTTTTCTAAATTCAAAAACTCTAGGCATAGCATATTTAGAGACATACTTCTTGCAATATTCTTTTATTTCTTTTTCAACATCTTCATCTAACTTTACTTCTTTTTTTAAAACTACAAAAGCTTTAGCAATTTGTCCCCTATATTGATCAGGTACCCCAACTACTGTAGAAGTAGCAACATATTCATGTTTATTAATAATTCCTTCAATATAAGATGGATAAATATTATAACCAGATGAAATAATTATTCTTTTAAGTCTTGATTTAAAATAAACAAAACCATCTTCATCAATACATCCTATATCTCCAGTATGAAGCCACAATTTTCCATCTTTATGAACTTTTAAAGTAGCATTTGTTTCTTCTTCATCATTTAAATAACCCATCATAACAGTAGGACCACATATACATATTTCTCCATCTTCCATACACTTTGCCTCTTTAATTGTACCAATTTCAACAATCTTATAAATAGTGTCAGGAAAAGGAATTCCAATGCTTGCCTTTCTATGCAGATCAGTTGGGGTAAGACAAGTAGCAGCACAAGCTTCAGTAAGACCATATCCTACTCTTATTTTTGCACTAGAGCCATACTTTTTAAACATATTATTATACTTAACAAGATTTTCTTCATCCATAATATCTCCTCCAGAAACTATGCAGTTAATTGAAGAAAAATCCCCTTCTTTAAGATTTTTATTATTATAAATAGCTTCAAACAAAGTTGGAACCCCCACTAAAAAATTTGGTTTAGTTTTTCTAATAAGTTCTACTAATTTATTAGCTTTAAAAGTTGGAACAAGAATACACTTCATACCAATATGCAAACAAGTATGAATACATACACCAAGACCAAATCCATGAAAAATAGGCATAATACAAAGAATTGAATCACCTTTCTTCGCTGGATCACACATTAAATGTGCTTGATACGCTAAAGCATTAAACGAAAGATTAGAAAGCATAATTCCCTTCGGAGTACCACTTGTTCCTCCACTATAAAGAATAACTGCTAAATCACTATCTTTTCTTGAAACTGTATAATCTTCATAATAATTATATCCTTTTTGTATAAATTTTTTATAAGACATAACTTCCCTATTCTGAAAAGACTTTAAAAAGACTTGTTTTATTTTCTTTATAGCCTTAGTAACATCAGTATTAAAAATAGAATACATAGTCTTCTTAAGACCTTTCAAACTATATCCAGCTGAAGAAACTATTACTTTATTAACACTAGTATTATTAATAATATTTATAACTTTTTTATAATCAATATCAATAGTCATAATAAACTTAGACTTAGTTTTATTAAGAAAAAACTCTATTTCTTTTTCACTAGAAAGTGGATGAATCATATTAGAAACAGCTCCAACCATATTAACAGCATAAAACATAAAAAGAGCTTCTGGAGTATTAGGCATGCAAATGCTAACAACATCCCCTTCCTTAACCCCTATTGTTTTTAAACTTTTAGCGCATTCAATCACTTTATCCATTAATTCTTTATAAGTATATTTATTATTAAAATACTCAATTGCATCATATTCAGGATACTTTAAAACTGTCTCCATCAAAACATCAACCATAGAGCCCTCTGGATATTCTAAATGATGAGGAACATCTCCATAAAAATCATACCAAGGATAGTCTTCTTTATTTAATTTCAACTTTAGCATTGCAATCATCCTCCAAAAGTTTTGGATTACCAAGAATATATTCAAGTAACTGAATAGACTTTATCATATAAAAACCATCTGCTATTCTTTCATCCAAAGTTATACCAAAATTACAAAAATCTCTTATTTCTTTCTTACCATCATCATTTATTATTTCTTTTTTATAAATTTTTCCCATTGTAACTAAAATAGAATTAGTACCAAAATCAGTAATATTATGATATATAGCTTCTTTAGAACCAATACTTCCAATATTAGACATAACAACACTACTATAATATAGTATTTCCTTTGTCATTGAACTAGGAACTAAATCATACCTATCTAAAAGCTTAAACACCCAAGCAATAAAAGCTCTTATAGGTTTAGGCATTTTACCTATCTTAGCAACAAAATCATCAGTACCACTAGAAGAACTACTTCTAGTCTTTTTAACTCTTTTAGAAATTCTATCACTTATACTAAATAAATTATCATTTTCATTAATCTTTAAAACTTGCATAAGCTCTTCTGAATCATCATCAAAAGTAGTTTTAGCAACATAAGAAACAGAAACATCGTTTCTCTGATAAAAATGACCATTTACAATAAATCTATTAAGATAAGGTCTATTATAAATAACTTTACCTATTACTGTTGCAAATACATGAAAATAAGTTATATGTCTATCTTTATCTTTTTTATTTATCTCTTCAACATATTTTTTAAGTTCAGTTACATCAATTTCTTGATTTACATAAACTTCACTATCACATCTTTTCTTTTTCAAATGATACATAATATAATTCATTCCATTTAAATTAGTTATTCTCTTGCCATCTCTTCGATCTTTAAAATTTTTCATTTACTTCCTCACTCTCTTTAAAACATTTATTGTTTCCTTAACTGTATCTTCTAAAGTAGATAAATAATTCTTTCCAAGTTTTTCCTTATACAAAAAATCCAAAAACTCACACCTCATCGCATTATCTGGCCTGCCATAAACAATATTTCCTTTATCAAGTAAATAACCAAATTCAATATTAGTAGAAAGACCAAGCATATCATCACTCCTTGGAATCCAAAACATAACAACATCTGCTCTTTCTAACATATCCTGATCAAATTTCATTTCATTAACACCAGTTTCATAATCATAATAAGATTTATGTCTAAACTCTGGAACATAAAGGGCATCAGAAAAACCCAAATCATCAAACATCTTAACAGCATCCCCTCGCCAAGATGAAACACTCTCATCTCTTGGAGTAGGCCCTGCTAAAAAACATATTTTTTTGTTTTCATCAAATTTCTCGCCTGTATAAACTATATCCATAAATATCCTCCATTTCCATTATAGCACATTTCAAAAAAAACTGAATATAATAAATTGTAACAAAAGGAGGAATATAATGAAAAAGATAATTATTCTTATTACTTGCATAGCTATCGCAGTAATATGTTTAATATTCTATAGTTTCTATTTAAGTAAAGAAAGTAATAACTTAACAAAAGTTAAGGTAGCAGAAGTAACCCACAGTGTTTTCTACGCCCCACAATATGTTGCCTTAGAAGAAGGATTTTTTGAAGAAGAAGGATTAGAAATTGAACTTACATTAACAAGTGGAGCAGATAACGTAGTGGCCGCAGTTTTATCAAAAGATGCTGATATAGGACTCTCAGGTAGTGAAGCTACAATTTACGTTTACAATCAAGGAGAAAAAGACTACATTAAAACTTTTGCTCAGCTTACCCAAAAAGATGGATCATTTTTAGTATCAAGAGAAAATATTAAAGATTTCAAAGTAGAAGATTTAAAAGGTAAATATGTTATCGGAGGAAGAGAGGGAGGCATGCCTGAAATGACACTGGAATATGCCCTAAAACAAAATGGAATTGATCCTAAAAAAGACCTAACTATTGATACGAGTATTGACTTTGCTTCAATGGCCGGATCATTTATCGGAGGTACTGGTGACTTTGTTGCCCTATTTGAACCTCTAGCAACCAAAGTTGTAAACGAAGGATACGGTTATAAAGTAGCACAACTAGGAACCCTAACAGATAACGTACCTTATACTGCTTATAATGCTAAAACAAGTTATTTAGAAAATAACAAGGACACTATTAAAGCATTCGAAAGAGCTATTCAAAAAGGACTTGATTTTGTTCATGAAAAAACAAGTGATGAAATAACTACAGCTATAATGAACCAATTTCCTGATACTTCTTATAACGACATAAAAAGTGCTGTAGAAAGCTATCTAGAAAATGACACTTGGCCAGAAACTACTACATTTACAAAAAAATCATTTGATCATATGCAAGATATCGTTATAGAAGCAGGATTCTTAAATAAAAAAGTAAGTTACAACGATTTAATCTATGGAGAATAATCTATTAGAAGTTAAAAATTTAAGCAAAATATATCACAATGAAAACGGAGAAATATTAGCTTTAAAAAATATAAATTTTAATGTTAAGAAAAAAGAATTTATCTCAATTGTTGGACCTTCTGGATGCGG
>JBJEYJ010000167.1:0-5595 GCA_051886655.1 Bacilli bacterium
AGCAATACATCCTATTATCTTTATAGACCATTTAAACCATGTTGTATATTCAACACCAGCAAGAGCAAGTCCACCCATAATTGCACCACATGTTGGAGTAATTAAATTAACTAATCCATTAGCTGCAACAAAAGTCATAATTGTACCTTCCACACTATAACCAAGTTGTGCTGCAAGTGGTCCCATAATTGGAGCAGAAAGACCAGCTAAACCAGATGATGATGGTACTAAAACTGATAATATAATATGTAAAATATAATTAAGTGGAGTAAATAATACTACAGGCATTGATCTTAATGCTTCAGCAGCATTATAAATTATATAATTATCTAAATGAGTAACACCCATTAGATAAGAAGCTCCTCTTGCTACTGCTATAATAAGTACTACACTCATCATATCAGCTGCACCAGATACAAAGTTTTTAACTACTCCGCTTTCTTTTTGTCCATTTACTATTCCTATAATTATCGCCATAATAAGGAACCATAAAGAAGCCTCTTCAAAATACCAATTTCCTAATTGTTGTCCTGTTAATATAGATGTAAATGAAAGCCATTTAACATCAGCAACATATGGAATAAATCCTATTATCATTATTAAGAATGTTAAACCAAATAGTATTAATGTTGCCTTTTGTTTTCTAGTCAAGCTTGCTTTTTCTTCTTTTTTCTTTTCTTTACCATATTTTTCTTCCATCACTTTTTGTTCTTGAAGTGATAAGAAAGTTGATCCTTTATTCTTCTTTACTTTATCAGCATATAACATAACAAATATTATTGATATAGCAAGAGAAACAAGCCATAATGCAACACCAATTAAAATAATTGTCCCTTGATTTACTACCATTTCTTTTGGAAGTGCATCAATAGCTGCCCCATTAGCAAATGGGTTAATAGTTGAACCTAAAACACCTGAACCTGCTCCTAAAAGTACTACTGCCGAAGCTACAATAGTATCCATTCCTGCGGCTACCATAGTGGCAGCAAGAAGTGCATAGAATCCAACAGTTTCTTCAAGCATTCCATATGTAGTTCCACCTATCGAGAATATTAACATCAAAATAGGTATTAAGATAAGTTCATTACCTTTTAATTTTTGTACTAAAACTTTAACTCCTGTTTCTAAAGCTCCAGTTTTAGTAACAATATTTAGGAAACCTCCTAAAATGAATACAAATATACATACATCAATTGCATCTGCAAAACCCTTAACAGGAGACATAAGTACATTTGCAAGAGTTGCCTTAACTACACCACTACCATTTACAATCTCATCTTCAACAAACTGAGCTGTTGGTAGAAAATGAGTTAAAACTCCTAATAAAACTATAAGAATTAAAATAATGGAAAATGCAGATAATCCAAATTTAAAATTCTTACGCTTAGCAGTTTCTTTTTTTTCTGCCATTTCTTTTACCTCCTCTTTATTAGAACATATTACTGTTCCTTCTTTACCATCTAATCCATCCTCTGATTTTTCTAATGAAGTTATGATAGCTTTTTTATTTGTATTTTTAACAAACTTTAAACAAGCCTCTACTTTAGGAAGCATACTTCCTTTAGAAAATTCTTCTTTTTCAATATAATCTAGTGCTTCGTCAATTGAAAGAGATGAAAGTTCTTTTTGATTTTTCTTGTTAAAGTTTATACAAACCTTATCTATATTAGTAAGTATTAACAAAATATCAACATTTAGTTTTTCTGCCAATAACTCACTAGTTAGATCCTTATCAATTACAGCATCAACACCAACTAACTTTTCATTTTTTCTAATAACAGGTATTCCTCCCCCACCACAAGCAATTACAACATTACCATTTTGAATCAAATCAAGAATTGACTCTAGTTCAATTATTTCTAGTGGTTTCGGAGAGGCTATAACTCTTCTGTAACCCCTACCAGCATCTTCTTTATAGATATAACCATTTTCTTTTGCTAAAGCCTCAGCTTCTTCTTTTGTATAAAAACCTCCTATTGGTTTTGTTGGATTATCAAAAGCTTTATCTTTTTCATCAACAAGTACTTCTGTTGTTACTGTAACACATTTTTTATTTATTTTTCTTTTTTGCAATTCATTTTGAATAGCTTGGCCTAATTGATAACCTATATAACCCTGACTCATAGCACCACACTCTGGAAATGGTATTTTATTATTATCATTTTTTTCCATTGCAAGATTAATCATTCCAACTTGAGGACCATTTCCATGTGTAATAATTACTTCATAGCCTTTTTCAATTATATTTACTATTTTTTTAGAAGTTTCAGTTACAAGCTTTAATTGCTCTTCATTATTTTTTCCAAGGGCATTTCCTCCAAGAGCTATTACTACTCTTTTTTTCATTTAAGCGTTGCATACATAAGTGCTTTTATTGTATGCATCCTATTTTCAGCTTCATCAAATACTTTTGATTTTTCTGATTCAAATACTTCATCTGTTACTTCCATTTCAGAAATGCCATACTTTTCTTCTATTTCTTTACCAATTTTTGTTTTATTATTATGAAAAGATGGTAAACAATGTAAAAATATAGAATTTTCATTTGTCATAGACATAATCTCACTTGTTACTCTGTATGGTGTTAGCATCTTAATTCTTTCTTTCCACACTTCATCTTTTTCACCCATTGAAACCCATACATCAGTATAAATTACATCTTTATCTTTAGCGCCTTCTTTCGGATCTTCAGTCAAAGTTATAACACATCCATTTTTTTCTGCTATTTCCTTAGATTTTGCTATGAGGTCTTCGCTTGGCCATAACGCCTTTGGAGCACAACATGTAAAATTAACTCCCATTTTAGCACTCATTACCATAAGTGAATTACCCAAATTATTTCTAGCATCCCCAAAGAAAGCAAAATTTAATCCTTCCAAATGACCAAAATGTTCATACATAGTCATGAAATCTGCAAGCATTTGAGTTGGATGAAATTCATCTGTTAAACCATTCCATACTGGCACATCACTATATTCTGCTAATTCTTCCACAATATCTTGTCCAAAGCCCCTATACTCAATTCCATCATACATACGTGATAACACTCTAGCAGTATCCTTTATTGTTTCTTTTTTTCCCATTTGTGAGCCAGTTGGTCCTAAATAAGTCACATTCATTCCAAGATCATATGCTCCCACTTCAAAAGCACATCTAGTACGAGTTGAATCCTTTTCAAATATAAGAGCCACATTCTTTCCTTTTAAATACTTATGAGATTCACCCTTTTTTTTCTTTTCTTTAAAACTTATTGCAAGGCCTATTAAATACTTTAATTCTTCCTCAGTATAATCTAATACTTTTAAAAAATCTCTTCCTTTTAAATCCATATTTTAGTCCTCTCTTATAAGTGGCATACTCATACAACGTGGACCACCTCTTCCACGTGAAAGTTCTGCACTTCTCATCTCTATAACTTTAATTCCAAATCTTCTAAGTACTTCATTAGTAACAGAATTTCTGTCATAAACAATAACTACTCCTGGTGCAATTGCAAGTGTATTAGAGCCATCATTCCATTGTTCTCTTTCAGCAGAAACCATATCTCCTCCAGCACATGGAATTAAAATTATATCCCTTCCCAAATACTCTTCTAATATTTTTTCAAGTGAACCACTTCTTGCTTTAACATTTATATCATCATCTTTTTCACCTTTTTTGATTTCATAAACTTTTAAAGATCCCATTATTCCAGGATGATAAGTAAATTTATCATAATCAATTTGAGTAAATACTGTATCTAAATGCATAAAAGCACGACTAGTTGGTATATTAAAAGCAAGTATTGTCTCAATTGTAGAGGTTGGATCTTTAAAAACATTTTTAGCAAATATTTCTATCGCATTTGCACTTGTTCTTTGAGAAATACCTATTGCTAAAACTTTATCATTTAAATTAAGAATATCGCCACCTTCAATGTTATATTCATTATATCTATCATAATACTTAGGAACATCCTTATAATCTGGATGATAATTAAATATATACTCAGCATAAATTGTTTCTCTACTTCTAGTTTCAGAATACATTTTATGAAGAGTTATTCCATTTCCAACAGATGCAAAATTATCTCTTGTAAAATACAAGTTTGGCATAGGATCTGCAATAAACTGAGAATCAGGTTCTATCATATCTACTAAAGATTTACCCTTTTTAGCTTTTTCAAGCACTACTTCTTTAATATTTATTCCTTCCATAGTCTTTAAAACAAGTTTTCTATTTGACTTAATACTTGATAAAAACTCATAAACAAGACTTCTATATTTTGGAGTCCTAACTCCAGCTTCATATATATATTGTTTAATAAAACTATCTCTTATTTCTGGATTTAAATCTAATGTTTCAGTCATTAAATCCTCTAGATAAACTACTTCTACTCCATTATCTCTTAAAATTCTAGCAAACTGATCATGTTCTTCTTGTGCTACTGTAAGATATGGAATATCATCAAACAAAAGCCTTCCAAGTGTATCTGGAGTTAAATTAAGAAGTTCATTACCAGGTCTATGTAATAAAACTTTTTTTAAAGGTTTTATTTCACTTTTTACGTTAATCACAATTATCTACCCACTTTCTATTTTTCTATTCTACATAGATTATATAATAAATATTTAATATTTTCAAGAAATTTTATAAAATTAAAATTTAATTAACAATAAAAAAAGAAGCATTACTGCTCCTAAATAAAAGTAAGCAACTTAGGCTCCCTTTTTATTCTAATTTAAGTCTACAATATACATTTTATTTTGTAAATAACATGTACAAAACTTTACACTTTGTTTACTTAAAAAACATCATATATAATTTAGCTCCCAACACTTGAATAAATGGAGCACGGTATATTAACTTATTAGAATCAGATTCTATTGCCTTATACATTTTATTAACAATAGATGAAAGATGCTTTTTTTCTATCAAAGAAAATTGTTCCTTTTGAGTTTGACTAATACTTTCCAAACTTTGATTGAATACTAAATCATTTAAAATATCTTTATTTTCTATCATTATTTGATTAAATCCCGTTTTGTATGCTCCTGGCTCTATTAATTTTATTTTAATATCTAAATTTGTCTTTTGTATTTCTTTTTTCAAACAAGTTGTCATTGTTATAAGAGCAGATTTTGTACTACAATAACTACCTAAAAAAGGAATCGGTAAAAGACCTGCTAAAGAAGAAGTTATTAAAACTTTACCACTTTTATTTTTCCTAGTCTCTATATAAAGTTTTGTCATTTCAAGGGTCCCGAAAAAGTTTACTTCAAAATTTTTTCTAATATCAGAAATATTCATATTTAACAAAGACCCTCCAATACCTATCCCAGCCTGATTAACTAAACAATCTATATCTAAACTTTTTATTATATCCCTATCATCTTTCTTTGTTATATCGAGTTTTAATACAGTAACTCTATCTTGATAGTTTAAGTTTTTTATTTTCTCCAAAGCTGTTTTTACTTCTTTTTTTGTATGAACTCCTAAAAAAACTTTATAACCATTTTTTATTAATTTTTCACATAAAGCATAACCAATACCAGAGGTTGCCCCTGTTATTAATACATTCATATTACTCACCACAATTAGTATGAACAAAAAAAA
>JBJEYJ010000168.1:0-5565 GCA_051886655.1 Bacilli bacterium
CTCTATTAACATTATAACGCATATTTTATAAAAAAGATTATTAAATTAGAAAAATACAAAAAAAGTAACAAATTCATCCTTTTTTTTGTCTAAATATGACATTGTATATACTTATTATTGTTAAATTTTACTTTTAGTGCTAAAATAAGGTTGGTGATTTTTATGGACATAGAAATAAAAGATTTAACTGTTAAAATTAAAGACAAAACAGTCTTAAATAAATTTAATTTACATATAAAACCAAATGAAATTCATGTGATAATGGGACCAAATGGGGTAGGAAAAAGTACTCTTTCAAAAGTTATTATGGGAAGTCCTACATACAAAGTCGTATCAGGTGATATTTTAGTTAAAGGAAAATCTATTCTTAATCTTACAACAGACGAAAGAGCTCGCCTTGGTCTATTTTTATCATTTCAAAATCCAATAGGAATTGAAGGAGTAACAAATCAAGAATTTCTAAGAATGGCACTTAACTCTAAAAGAGAAACTCCAATTGGACTTTATGAATTCATAAAAGAACTTGAAAAAAATTATAATGACTTAAAGTTTCCAAAAGAAATGATGCACAGAGGTATAAATGAAGATTTTTCTGGTGGAGAAAGAAAGAAAAACGAAATAATCCAGTTAAAAACACTAAAACCTAGTTTTTTAATTTTAGATGAACTTGATTCAGGTCTTGATATAGATAGTTTAAAATTAGTGTGTAAAAACGTTTTATCTTATAAAAAAGAAATGAATGCTTCTATTTTATTAATTACGCATTATAATAGAATTTTGACTTACTTAAAACCAGATTTTGTTCACATTTTATTAGAGGGAAAAATAGTAGCAACAGGGGATTACTCTTTAGTAGAAATAGTAGAAAAAAATGGCTATAATGCTTTCAAAAATAGTGAATATAAAGTAAGTGAGGCAGTAAAAAATGAATAAAATACAAGTAGAAGATATAAAAGATGAAGAAATAAATTATGTACTAGAAGAAGATAGTATATTTATAATAAAAAACAGCAGAGCTAAAATAAATTATTTTATTAAAAATAGTGTTAAAGTTTTTTGTCTCTTAGAGTCTTCTAATATTGATTTTGTATGTAGCGCTGAAAACAATTTTGATTTCAATATTTTTTCTGTAAATACTACTTTAAATATAACATCTAATTTAAATAAAGATAATTTAAAGTTTAAACTTGTATATAGCACAATAAATGAAAAAGATAACGATTATAAAGTAACAGTTAATCACTTTGGTAAAAATATAACAAGTGATATTATAAGTCATGGAATAAATAAAGCTACAGCGCATCTAACATTTATAATAAATGCAAAAGTCCCTATGGAAAGCACTAGTACAAAAACAAATCAAGATAGCAAAATAATAACAATAGATAAAAATACTGCTACTATAAAACCAAATTTACTAGTAGATACAGATGATATTGAAGCAAGTCATTCTGCTTATATCGGAGAGTTCAAAGAAGAAGACCTTTTCTACTTTGAAACTAGAGGACTTAATAGAAAAACAGCAGAAAAACTACTTGCCAAATCTTTTCTTATAGGACAAATGAATATTTCATTTAGAGAAAAAGACATGATACTTGAAATTCTAAAAAGATATTGGAGGTGATAAAATGAATAGAGAAGATTTTCCAATGCTTAATAATGATATAATCTATTTTGATAATAGTGCAACAACTTTAAAACCAAAAGAAGTTTTAGAAGAAATAAAAAAGTATTATACTATTTACACTTCAAATGCCCACAGAGGAGACTATAAAACTAGTTTAAAAGTAGATATGCTTTATGAAGAAACAAGAGAACTTGTAAAAGATTTCATTAACGCAAAAAAAGAAAATGAGATAGTTTTTACAAGTGGCACAACAAATTCTTTAAATATGGTAGCATTTGGATTTGCTAAATATAATTTAAAACCTGGAGATGAAATTTTAATATCAAAAACAGAACATGCATCAAATGTTCTTCCTTGGATAGAACTATCTAAAGATATAGGAGTAAAAGTAAAATATATTCCGCTTGATAAAAATTTAAAACTACAATTTGAAGACTTAAAAAAAATGATAAATAAAAAGACAAAATTAGTATCACTTGCTCATGTAACTAATACAGTCGGAGATGTTAGAGACATAGAAAAAATAGGAGCTTACTTAAAAGAAAAAGATATTTACTTTGTAGTAGATGCCGCTCAAAGTGCAGGCCATAGAAAGATAGATGTAGAAAAGATGAACATAGATTTCCTTGCTTTCTCAGGACATAAAATGCTTGGGCCAACTGGAATAGGTATATTATATGGAAAAGAAGAGCTTCTTAAAAAAACTAGACCAACAAGCTTTGGCGGAGGAATGAACAATTTCTTTGAAAGTGATGGAACAGTTGAATACAAAGAAATTCCTACTAAATTTGAAGCTGGAACAACTAACATTGAAGGAGTTTTAGGCTTGAGATCTGCAATAAACTATTTGAATAAAATAGGGCTTGATAAAATTACAAAACATGATTTAGAACTAAAAGACTATTTAATCGAAAAATTATTAAAAATAGAAAATGTCAAAGTTCTTAATAAACATAGTGAATCTGGAAATGTTTTATTTAATATTGAAGGAGTATTTCCTCAAGATACAGCAGTTTATTTAGATCACTATAATATATGCGTAAGAGCAGGTAATCACTGTGCCAAACTTTTAAAAGATGAATTAGGAATAAAAAATACTTGTCGCATATCCTTTTATCTATATAATACAAAAGAAGAAATAGATAAATTAATTGAAGTACTTAAAAATTCAAAAAACATATTTGAAGTGGTGATATAATGGATGAAAATTTAAGAAGAGAAATAATATTAGATGGTTATCAAAACCCCTATAACAAAAAAGAAAAAGTAACTAACAAAGAAGATTATATAAAAATAAATACCAGTAGCAACTCTTGTATAGATGATTTAAATATTTATTTTAAAGTAGAAAATAGTATTATAAAAGATGTTTGTTTTGAAGGAGAAGCATGTGCTATATCAACAAGTGCTACTTCAATAATTCTAAAAAAATTAGTAGGAAAGAGTATAAATGAAACAAAAGAACTTCTTATAAATTATCAAAACATGATTAGTGAGAAACCATATGATGAAAATCTCTTAGAAGAATTAAATGTTTATGATAATATACAACCTAATCGAAAAGGGTGTGCCCTTATTCCTGCTAATGCTATAGAAAAATTAATCAAAGGATTAGAAAATGAAAATTAAAGGATTAAATGAAGATAAAATAAAACAAATATCTAATTATAAAGAGGAAGACGAAAAAACTTTAAATTATCGTTTGAATTGTTATAAAACATTTAAAAATCTTCCTCTTCCAAATTTTGGACCAGAAATAAATATTGATTTTGATTTAGTTAATTACTACCAAACAAGTGAAAATGGCTTAACAGATAACTGGGATAATATTAAAATCACCACAAAAGAAGAATTTAATGAGCTTGGAGTAGTTTCATCAGAAAAAGATTTAGATGGAATCGGAGTACAATATCAAAGTGAAGTTATCTATCATAATATGCTTGAAGAATTAAAAGAAAAAAAAGTTATCTTCACTTCAATTGAAGAAGCTTTCAAAAATCATCGTGATTTAATAGATAAATATTTTAGTAAAATTGTAAAGCCAGAAGAAAACAAATTTACAGCATTAAATGGAGCAGTTTTTTCTGGAGGAAGTTTTATATATATACCTAAAAATACAAAACTAGATCGTCCTCTTCAAAGTTATTTTAGAATAAGTAGTAAAGATTTAGGACAATTTGAAAGAACTCTTATTATAGTAGATGATAACAGCTTTCTTCATTACATAGAAGGATGCACTGCTAAAAACTATTCAAGTTCTAATCTCCATGCTGCCGTAGTAGAAATCTATGTAGGAAAAAATAGTACCTGTAGATATTCAACTATCCAAAACTGGGCAACTAATGTTTATAATTTAGTAACAAAAAGAGCATTAGTAGAAGAAAGTGGTACTATGGAATGGATCGATGGTAATATTGGTTCTTTTAAAACAATGAAATACCCTTGTTGTATACTAAAGGGAGATAATTCAAAAGGAACATGTATTACAATAAGCTGTGCAAAAGAAGGACAACATCAAGATAGTGGTGCTAGAATGATTCATATTGGAAAAAATACCACTAGTAATATAATATCAAAAAGTATTGCATCAAACGGAGGAAAAGCAGACTTTAGGGGAGAAGTAAGAATAGAAGAAACCGCAGAAAACTCTGAAAGTATTGTAAAATGTGACACACTTATTTTAGATAAACTATCCAGCAGTGATACATACCCAATAAACACAATAAAAAATAAAACCAGTAACATAGAACACGAAGCAACAGTGTCAAAGATAAGTGAAGAAAAACTATTTTATCTAATGTCTAGAGGTATCACAAGAGAAGAAGCAATTGATTTAATAGTGCTAGGCTTTACTGATAGATTTAAAAAAGAATTACCTTTAGAATATGCAGTTGAGTTAAATCAGCTTCTAAAACAAAATTTATGAAAAAACTATCAAAATAAAAATTATAACTAGCAAGAACACATCAAAATAAAGATTTCCTATAAGGGAAATTTTTATTTTGCATAACATTTTTCTTTTCAAAAGTTAAGATACCTCATTTGAAACTTTTTCTCTATTTCTTTATAGTGATATCAAGGAGGTGAGGTTAATGCTTAATCAAATAGTTTTAGTAGGAAGACTTGTAAGGGATCCAGAAGTAAAAAAAGCAAAAAATGGTTCTTCATATTCTTATATAACTCTAGCTATTCCTAGAACTTATAAGAATGTAAATGGAGAATACGAAACAGATTTTATTGATTGTACTTTATGGAAACTTATGGCTACTAATACTAAAGAATATTGTAAAAAAGGTGACATAGTCGGAGTAAAAGGAAGATTAGAGTCTAAAGTTTATGAAAAAGATGGAGAAACCAAATACATAACTGAAGTAATTGCAGAACGTGTTACTTTCTTATCAAGCAACAAAAACAATGAATCAAAAGCAATTGAAAACGGGGAAGAATAACTTCTTCGTTTTTAACATGAGAGGAGAGATATGAATTGTTATGATGAAATAAAAAATAAATTAATTAATAATGAGATTTATAGTAAAGTAAAAGATTATTCAAAAGAAAAAAACAAAGTAGTAACATATTTCGAAATAGGGAAACTTTTATATGAAGCGGGGAGTAAATATGGAGAAGATATAATTGGGCAATACTCGAAAAAATTAATGATTGAAGTAGGTAAAAAATATAATCCGAGAACATTAAGAAGTATGAAACAATTATATATAACTTTTAATGATGACTTTTGGAAACCACTGGTTTCCAAATTGAACTGGACAAATTTGTTATTAATTATGCCATTAAAAGATAAAGATAAAATGTATTATTATGCAACTTTATCGGTAAAGGAAAATCTTAGTAAAAGACAGTTACAATTAAAAATTAAAAATAACGAATACGAAAGATTAGATAAAAAAACAAAAGAAAAGCTAATAACAAAAGAAGAA
>JBJEYJ010000169.1:0-3210 GCA_051886655.1 Bacilli bacterium
TAATCCATCTAACATTTTAGCTTCTTCTATGACAATAGATAAATCTTGTTTATTATTTAATGTAGCGTTTAAAAAACGATAATCACAGTTTAAATCATTTACAATAGCATTTGCAATAGAAGTTTTTCCAATTCCGGGATTACCATATATTATCATAGAAAATAGTTTTTTGTTTTTAATCATATTAGTAAGAATTTTACCTTCTCCAATTAAATGAGTTTGTCCAACAATATCATTTAATGATTTTGGTTTAAGTATAAGTGCTAAAGGTTTTTCCATGTCAATCTCTCCTTATTAATATTTTATCAAAAATTGAAGTAATTTTAAAGAAATTGTTTATATTTAAATAGTTTTTTGCTATAATTAAGAGGAGGTATAGTTATGGAACTAATTGATTATATTGATTATATAAAATATGAAAGAAAATTATCTGATGAAACTATCAAAAATTATGAATATGATCTTGAGAAGTTTGTTTCATTTTTGAGAAAAAATGGAATAAATAGTTTTAGTAAGGTTTCTCAAAGAGATATTGAAAAATATTTGACTTTTATTAGTTCTATGAATCCTAGAACAATTTCTAGAAATATTACTTCAATTAATAATTTATTTATATTTCTTTTAAGAGAAAAAAAGATAAAGAGTAATCCATGCGAATTTATTGATAGGCCAAAATTAAAGAAAAGTTTACCTGATACATTAAGTATTGAGGAAGTAACTCTTCTTCTTGATATTCCTTTAAATAATAAATTTGATTACAGAAATAAGGCTATGCTTGAAATTCTTTATGGATGTGGTCTTAGAATTAGTGAACTTATTTCTTTAACACTTAGAGACGTTGATATGGAAAATGATGTAATTAGATGTATTGGGAAAGGATCGAAGGAAAGAATAGTTCCTATTAATGATTATGCTAATTATTATTTAAAACTTTATCTAGAAAAAAGAGATTTGTTTTTGATTAATGGCAAAAATGATTATTTGTTTTTGAATAATCATGGCAAACAAATTACAAGGCAAGGTTTTTTTAAAAATCTTAAAAAGATTCTTATGGAAAAAGGGATTGATAAATGTGTTACTCCTCATACACTTAGACATTCTTTTGCAACACATATGTTAAGTGGCGGGGCGGATCTTCGAAGTATTCAGATGCTTTTAGGACATAGTGATATTAGCACTACTAAAATATATACACATATTAGTAATGAGAAAGTAAAACAAAATTATAAGGATTTTCATCCGCGTAGTAAAAGGGAGATGTGATTAAAATGAAATTTAAAAGAGTTTTTTTAGTGGTTCTTGATTCTTTGGGAATTGGGGAAGCTATAGATGCTTCTAATTATGGAGATGAAGGTGCTAATACTCTTAAACATATTAATGAAACAAATGAATTATTTATTCCAAATTTAAAGAAATTAGGTTTTTTGAATACAATCAATATGAGTTTTAATGATGAGGTAGAAGGTTATTATACTATTGCAAGGCCTACGAATAAGGGAAAAGATACTTTATCAGGACATTATGAAATAGCGGGGGTTAGATGTAGTTATGCTTTTCCTACTTTTCCTGATGGTTTTCCTTCTTCTTTGATTGAAGAAATAGAAAGACTTACTGGTAGGGGAGTAATAGGAAATGTAAGTGCGAGTGGAACTGAAATAATTAAGGAACTTGGAGAACGTCATATGGAAACTGGTGAATTAATTGTTTATACTTCAGCTGATTCAGTACTTCAAATAGCTGCGAATGAAAGTGTTATTCCTTTACAAGAATTATATAATATTTGTGAAGTTGTTAGAAAACTAACTGATTCTAGAGAAGAATGGAGAGTAGGTAGAGTAATTGCGAGGCCTTTTAAAGGCAAAAAACGTGAAGATTTTGTTAGAACTACTAATAGACGAGATTTTGCTTTAGATCCTCCATCTAAATCTATTTTAGAAAAATTAATTGATAATAAATTAAGTGTTATTTCAATTGGTAAGATATATGATATATTTAATGGAAAGGGAATTACTAAAAAAATTAGCTCTGGTAATAATAAAGAAGGCGTAGATAAATTACTTGATATTATGGATAAAAAGTTTACTGGACTTTGTTTTGCTAATTTAAATGACTTTGATACTTTGTATGGACATAGAAGAGATGCTCAAGGATATGCCAGAGCTATTGAAGAATTTGATGTTGAAATTCCAATGATTTTGAATAAGCTTAATAATGATGATTTGTTAATAATAACTGCTGATCATGGTAATGATCCAACTTTCAAAGGTACTGATCATACAAGGGAAAATACTCCAGTTCTTATCTATAGCCGTATTTTTAAAGAACCTAAAGTATTACCAATAATGAATACCTTTGCAGATATTGGTGCTACTATTGCAGATAATTTTGGCATTGATAAACCAATGATTGGTACTAGTTATTTAGAAGAATTAAAATAAGGAAGAAAGAGGGCGTTATATGAAAAAAAATAAAACTAAAAAACAAAAGAATAAAGATGATAAAACAATTAAATTTGTAATTGTAGCGGGAGTAGTTTTAATTGCTATTGCTATTTTAGTTGTTGCTTTTAAAGATAACAATAACTATATATTAAAAAGTGAATATTCTATTAATGAAGTAGGGTATATAGATGATATTGAAGTATCTTTAATTAATACTTCTTATATTAATAATGATACAGGTATTGAAGTAACTTTTAAAATTACTAATAAAAGAGATAATACTATTACTATAACTCCGGATGATTATTTTGTTTTTTATGATATAAATAAAGTACAAATTCCTAACAAATATACTAATGATAAAAATATAATTAAGAAAAATGAAACTATTAATTATAAACTGCAATATGATGTTACAAAAAAAGAACTTTATGATATTTATTTTTATTCACAAGTCGTAGAAAATAATATTAAGTTTAGTTTTAAATCAAGTGATATAAATAACGATGTTTTAACAGAAGAAAAAGTAAATTCTGAGGAAGAACAAAAACTAGAATAAAATAATTGATATTTGATGTCCTATATAGAAGTTAACATAATATCAATTATAAGAAGTTGTGTGTAATAATAAAAAACGTGTATAATTTTATAACTAATATGATAAAAATAATGATTATCAATAGTAGATTTCACGTTTTTTTTCTTTTGTCTATATGTATTGTATTACTTGTAATTTTATATTTAGTTAAAAATATTTATATAATGAAAT
>JBJEYJ010000169.1:3310-5420 GCA_051886655.1 Bacilli bacterium
AATAGATAAAGTTAAGTTATTAATGTTTTATTAAATTATTATTTCGCTATAATTTGATAATGTTTTTAAATACTAAAAAATACATCTGGTTTTAAGATGTATTCTGGTACTAGAAACTTTTTATAATATAGGAAATCCCCTACTTATATTTTTCTAGACATAATTTCTGCTATTTTTTCAAATACTTCTTTAGCATTACTTTCATTTACACAATTGTATCCTAATTCTTTTAAAGCTTGTTGTTTAAAATGAGTTAATTCTTGTGTACGACTTAGTTTATCTTCTTTTTTTTGTTCTATTCTCTTTTCCCATTTTTTGTGTGATTCTGCTACTTTATTGCGTGAAGCATTTCCATTAGAAAATAGTGTTTCAGCTGAATAAAATATTCCTTCAAATATATATTGTTTATCTTCATCATATATATATTCAAAAACAGGAATTTGAGCAGTTGATTTTGCCATATATGCTAATATGTATCTTAATTCATCCATTTGTTCCATATTTTGAAGATACATTTGCAAATATCTTAAAGTATTATATTCAATTTCATCGTGATCGTTTAATAGTTTATCTTTTAAAAGAGTGAAAATATCAGTTAAAATTGTTTGTTCTTTTTTGTTTAATCCTTTTAAATCAGATATTGACTCTTTATTAAAAGTATCAAGTATTCCTTCGTTAATGCGTGCTTCTAATAAAGAAATGTAGTTATCATCAACTTTTATTTTTGCAAGTTCCTCTTCTTTTTCTACTCCAAATAACATGAATAATTTAGTTTGTTTGTCTTTTGGTAAATCTTCCATTTTATCAAGTGAAAGATAATTATATAACATTTGACGTGATACCCCTAAAAATTTAGCTATACTTACTTTTGAAATATTAGCTTCATTTATAATTCTGCTAGCCTCTTTCATTATAACCACCTCTATAATAATTGTATCATAAGTGTCAATAATGTCAAGTGTAAATTTGTGTAAAGTTTGTTCAAATATTTTATATCATATGTTATTTATTGAATAAATTAATTTATCTTTTATAGTACATACCACAACTTTTTGTTATCTTTTCTTACCTCTTTAATTATTCCACTTCCTATACATCTATCTTCTATATATAAAGCACAGACTTGACCTGGTGTTACACTTTTTACGCTCTCATATTTTACTAAAATTTCTTCGTCGTTTAGATATTCTAATTTTACCGGTACATCTTTGCTTCTATATCTAAATTTAGCATTACAGTTAGTTATTTCTTCTTTAGTATTTAGTATTAAAGTGTCAATAATACAACTGTCAGAGTATAGATATTCGTTGTTTTCCCCTTCTGCTACATAAAGAATATTTTCTTCTAAATTTTTACCTACTACAAAAAGTTTTTCTTTTGTTCCTCCGATATTTAGACCTTTTCTCTGCCCTATTGTATAGTGCATTAATCCTATGTGATTACCTATTTCTTCTTTTGTTTTGATATTAACTATTTTACCTGGTTTATTTGGTAAGTAGTTTGAAAGAAAGTTTCTAAAGTTCCTTTCTCCGATGAAACAAATTCCTGTTGAATCTTTTTTATCTTTTGTGATTAGATTGTATTCTTTAGCAATTTTTCTTACTTTATCTTTAGTTAAATCTCCGACTGGGAAAAGAACATTTTCAAGTTGTTTATTTGTAAGTTGTGATAAAAAGTATGTTTGATCTTTATTTTGATCTACTCCTTTATAAAGATTTCCATTTATCATTCTAGCATAGTGCCCTGTTGCTATGTAATCAGCATTATATTTTTTTGCTTCTTTTATAAACATATCAAATTTTATATATTTATTACACATTACATCTGGATTAGGAGTTCTACCTTTTTTTAATTCTTCTAAAAAATAAGTAAATACATAATCCCAATATTCTTTTACAAAATCTACTCTATGTAATTTTATTCCTAATTTGTCGCATACTTCTTTTGCGTCGTTATAGTCTTGTTCTTGCGTACATATATCATTTTCTAAAGTAGGATTACCTTTTATATCATTATTAATCAAACTATCCCAGTTTTTCATGAATAATCCTTCTACATCGTATCCTTCATTTTTTAAAAGAATTAACGCTACAGAAGAATCTACTCCTCC
>JBJEYJ010000170.1:0-5353 GCA_051886655.1 Bacilli bacterium
ACAATTACTATCTTCCAAACACCAAAGATCTTCTTTATTATCAGTATTATAAAGTTCTAAGTTTGTTTCAAGTAATTTTTCAACTGTTTCTCCTCCAGTTGTTTTACTTTCACTTAAAGCATCCATAATACTTGGAATTGTAATCGCAGATATTATTCCTATAATTACCACGACCAAAATAAGTTCAACTAACGTAAATCCTTTTTTATTCATATTTACCTCCTAAAAACTTTAAAAGCTTTTCTTCATCCCATATTTCTATTCCAAGACTTTTAGCTTTTTCATATTTACTACCAGGACTATCTCCCACTATTACAACATCTGTTTTTTTAGAAACAGACATACTTACATCTCCCCCACGAAGAGCTATTTCTTCTTTTAAGGTATCGCGTGGCATTACTGAAATTGCACCTGTAATTACAAATTTTTTATTTAAAAAATTAATATCTTCTTTTATTTCTTTCCCTAAATAATTCATATTTAAACCAAGAGCTTTTAGCCTATTAATTAAATCAATATTTTCAGGATTAGAAAAATACTCTACTATACTTTTAGCCATTACTTCACCGATATCAGTAATATCTACTAAATCTTCAAATGATAATTTCATGATATTGTCCATTGTTTTAAATTTCTTAGCAATGAGTAATGCACTTTTTTCTCCAAAATGTCTTATTCCTAAACCAAATAATAATTTTTCCAAAGAAGCTTGTTTTGACTTTTCAATAGCGTCAAGTAAATTATCTACTTTCTTTTCTCCAAATCCTTCAAGACTCTGAAGTTCATCTTTATATTTTTTAAGTTCGTAAATACTTGGAATATCGGTTAAATAACCAAAATTATAATAATCTTCAATTATCCTATCACCAAGTCCATCTATGTTCATAGCTTTTCTACTAGCGAAATGAATAAGGACAGAAGCTTTTCTTGCGTCACATAGCGGATTAGGACAATAATGATTAGCTTCATCTCCTTTTCTGACTAGTAATGTATTACAAACTGGACACTTATCAATCATTTTAAATTCTGGAAGTACTTTATCTCTTCTATCTAAATCAACTTTTACAACCTCTGGTATTACATCTCCGGCTTTTTGAATAACAACAATATCTCCAATTCTTATATCTTTACTAACAACATAATCCTCATTATGAAGAGTTGCTTTTCTAATAGTAGAGCCTGCTACTCTAACGGGTTCAAGCATAGCATTCGGAGTAATTTTACCTGTTCTTCCAACAGTAAACACTATATCAGTAAGTCTTGTCGTAACTTTCTCAGCTGGAAACTTATATGCTGTTGCCCACTTAGGACTTCTAGCAGTATACCCAAGATTTTCTTGCATTTTTATATCATCGACTTTTATTACTATTCCATCAATATCATAATCTAAAGTATCACGAATTTCAGTAATTTCTTCAATAAAACTTAAAACCTCTTCAATTGATTTACATATTCTACGTTTTTCATTTACATTAAAACCTAATTCTTTCATAAATAAAAGTGCCTCACTATGCTTATGAAGTCCATAATCCAAAGAATTAGGTAAATGATAAATGAAATTATTTAGTTTTCTTTCCGCAGTAACCCTAGAATCAAGCTGTCTCACGCTTCCACTGGCAAGATTGCGACAATTTTGAAATTGTTCTAAACCTTTCTCTCTTCTTTCTTTATTTACTCTATTAAATTCTTTCTTATCAATAAAGATTTCACCACGTACTTCAATATCAATATCTTTCGTAAGCTTTAAAGGAATAGCTTTAATAGTTTTAACATTATTAGTAATATCTTCTCCTACTTTACCATCACCACGAGTAGTACCCCCAACTAAAACACCATTTTCATAAGTCAAACTAATAGCAAGACCATCTATTTTTAGTTCACAAACATAAGTAGGATTAAAACCTTCTTTTTTAATTCTCTCATCAAACTTTATTATATCACTTTCATTAAATACATTGCCAAGAGAAAGCATTGGTCTTTTATGAATTACTTTCTTAAAATTAGAAACAACATCTGATCCTACTCTAGAAGTTGGAGAAGAATCAAGTTTATATTCTGGGTATTTTTCCTCCAAACTAACAAGTTCCTGCATTAATCTATCATATTCACTATCACTAACACTAGGCCTGTCAAGAATATAATACTCATAATTATATTTATTAAGAAGATCACTAATTTCTTTTATTCTGTTTTTTACATCCATAATAAGCCTCCATACTCTATAACAATTATAAAAGAATTTAAAAAATAAAACAAGGAATAATACCAAAAATAAATAAATATCATATATTACAATAGGTGATATTATGAAACATAGTTTCTTCTGTAGTTGTAATGCTTGCAGGAATAGAAGACGTGCTAGTAGATTCTATTTAGGGTTTTTATGTTTTTGGATACTAATAATAGTATACCAATCTTTCATAACTATGTTTTTTTGTATTACATTTAACGCTATCATTCTTTTTATAGAAATAATTTTATTTTTCATCTTCTTACTTAGAATACTATGGTAAAAAATAAATAAATTAGCAGTAAGCTACAATTTATTTATTTTTTTTATATTTACATATATCTTTCAAAGGACAATTATTACAACTAGGATTTTTTGAAGTACAATAATATCTACCAAAATGTACTAATCTAAGATGAAAACAACACCATAAATTCTTCGGGATTTTTCTTTTTAAACTTTGTTCTACTTCTAAAACACTTGCACTTTCTTTTGCAAGACCAAGTCTTTTTGAAACTCTTTCTACATGAGTATCTACTGCAATATTTGGTTCTTTATAAAGTTCACTAAGTACAACACTAACAGTTTTCCTACCAACCATTGGAAGACTTTCAAGTAATTTTCTATCATTTGGAACATTACCCCAAATATAAACTTTTTTTGCTATTTCAATAACTGCTTTACTTTTTTTAGTATAATTTCCTAAACTATAAATTATTTGTTCTACTTCTTTTAAAGAAGCATTTTTAAGGCTTTCTAAAGTGTTATATTTTGAAAAAAGTTCTTTAGTTACTATATTAACTCTCTTATCAGTAGTTTGAGCACTTAACATAACCGCAATTAAAAGTTCATAATCTTTATTATATTCAAGTTCACATACAGGATTAGGAATTAACTCTTCTAATTCTTTCAAAATCTTATTAGTCATTTTCATCTAACCAATCATATTCAAAAAGTTCTACTTCTAAATCATCTCTTTTCTTTTTCCTAACATCACTTGCTTTTTTATAGCCTTTTTTTGTCCAATCATAAAGAATTTTATCAATATATTTTAAATTACCTACTCCATTTAATACCGCTTCTTTAAGAGCTTCTTTTATTAATTCTTCACTTATATTAGCATTTAACCAACCAGCAATTGTTTCGTATTCAATCGGAGATAAAGTCCTTCCAAGTTCAGTTTCTATAATATTATAAATCTTAGAATTATCAAGTTCTTTTATTTCTTCTTCACTATCAATTATTAAAGATGTCAATTTTTCATATAAGTAACTAATATCTAAATACTCTTTTATTTTACCATTTTCAGTTTTAGCTACTAAATTTATATATTTTTTTGTACATAACCCTGACATTAATTCAATTATATCATTTACTTCGCACCCTAATATTTTACTAAAATGAATAGGATCAAAACAAATTAAATCCTCATAAGACATCAAAACAGATAAAAAAAGCAACTCTCTTTCATTTATTTTAAGATCTTTGTAATTCATAAGAAGAATACTTGGAATTACTAAATCTCTAGATTTAATAACCTCAATTAATTTTTTACTCTTCATACAAAACCTCCTCAGTATTTATTACTTATATACTTTTTTAATTCTTCTTTCTTATTAGGAATTTTTCCCATTAAAACCTTTTTTTCTATATCATCAAATATTTCTTTTAAAAAGCTATCTGGAGCTTTACCTAAAAGTTCACATATCTCTTCAACAGTTATATTTAATTCATCTCTATCTTTAATTGGCAACTTATCATAATTAGACATAACCTTTTTAGTATTAAGTTTTTTTAAATCACTTACAACAGATATTGGATAACTACCATATTTATATTTAACAAAAATATCATTTATGTTTTCATCCATAACAAGCTTTATTTTTTTAATTAATTCTTTTTCTTTTTTCGTAAAAGCATAATCTACATCTGTTACCATTGCCCAAATACCTATCAAATCTTTAGTTCTAAGAACATATTTTAAATCTTTTAATTCAAGTTCTTCACCAAGACCCAATTCATTTATTAATTTAACTCCATATTTCTTGTTTTTAGAACAAAATATTTTATTAAGTTCTTCTCTTTTTCGTTCATAAGATAAATTTTTCAATAAATGTTTATTTTTTATTATAGCAAGCTTTAAATCATTATCAAGTTTAAATCTAAAAATAGTAGCAAATCTAACTGCCCTTAAAATACGGAGTGCATCTTCTTCCATTTTTTTATAAGGATCTCCAATTGTTCTAATAAGTTTTTTTCTTAAATCTTTTTTTCCATCATATAAATCGATAAAATTATTATCCATATCTAAACAAATAGAATTTATAGTAAAATCTCGTCTTTTTAAATCTTCTTCGAATGAATCTATGTAAATAATTTTTTCAGGTTTTCTATTGTTTTTATATTTAATATCTTTTCTAAAAGTAGTTACATCAAACTTATAATCTTCTATTTCAAAAGAAACATTACCATAATCATGAAGAACTACATTATAATCCTTGAAAAGTTCTAAAACTTCTTTAGGTTTTGCTTTAGTTGTAATATCAATATCTAAAGTTTCTATATCTAATAATTTATCTCTAACATAGCCTCCGACAACGTATGATTCATAATTATTATCTTCTAATTTTTTTAAAACATTATATATTATTTTGTCCATATTTTCCTCCTTCTATATTATAACTAAATAGTAAATCAAAAACAAGGTTAAAAAAAATAAAAAGCCTAAGCTTTTTATTAGTTAACTGCGTCTTTAAGTGCTGCTCCTGCTTTAAATGTAACAGCATTTCTAGCAGCAATTTGTACTTCTGCTCCAGTTTGTGGATTACGTCCTACTCTTGCAGCTCTTTTAGAAATTGCAAAAGTACCAAATCCTACTAGAGGAACTTTATCTCCTTTCACTAATGCTTCAGTTATAACTGAAAATGTTGCATCTACAGCTCTACCAGCATCAGCCTTAGTTATTCCAGCTTTACTAGCTACTGCTTCAATTAATTCTACTTTTTTCATTTTTATTTACCTCCTATTATAATAATAAGCAAGAAAATACTATGCTTACATATATAAGATTATCATTTATCACTGAGAAAATCAAGCAAATACTTAAAAAAACTAGAATTTTAT
>JBJEYJ010000171.1:0-14747 GCA_051886655.1 Bacilli bacterium
TTCAAAACATCCACCTCCGGACAACTAAATTCTATCATATTTTACTAGATAAGTCAAATAACCCCATCGCATTAGAAGTAGTAATATTTGCCACTTTTTCAAAACTAAAACCTAATAAATTTGCTACAAAAAGACAAACTTCCTTAACATTACAAGGTTCATTCTTTTCACCTCTAAAAGGAGACAAATAAGGAGAATCAGTTTCAAAAATAACCCTTTCTATTCCTATTTTCTTAATAACATCCTTTAAATTACTATTCTTAAAAGTAACAACCCCTCCGATACCTAAATAAAAACCTAACTCTATATACTTTAAAGCAACTTCTAAGCTACCAGAAAAACAATGAACAACTCCCCTAACGTTATGTTCCTTTAAAATATTATATGTATCTAAAAAAGCATCCCTTGTATGAACAACAACAGGTAAATCATACTTCTCAGCAATTTCAAGTTGTCTAACAAATAACTTCTTTTGGCTATCTTTATTAGATTTATCATAAAAATAATCAAGACCAATCTCCCCGATTGCAACAACTTTTTTATTTATAACTAGTTTCTCTAATCTAGAAAAATCATCATCACTTACCTTACCAGCACAATCCGGATGAAAACCTACACTAAAAAAAACATTATCATAATCACTAAGTATCTCAATATTCAAAAAATTATCAACCGTATCACTACCACTAACAATTAAATACTTAACATCATTATCATTAGCTCTCTTAATAACTTCATCAATATCATAATCTTCATTAACTAAATGTAAATGTGAATCTATTAACATAAAACATCACTCCTAAAAAACATTATAAAATAAAAAATAAAAAAAAGATACAAAACAAATTGTATCTGTACTACCTAACCTTCCACATAAAGTAAAATAACACTAAAAAATAAGTGACATTCATGATAGTAAAATCTAATACTATCATAGTTAAAAACAATACTGCAATTAATATGTGAATAACTGCCTTTCCCTCAGTAAGCATAGATAAGCTCCCTTCTTATTATTTTTAACTGCACCCTCATTATAAAACAAACAAATGATAAATCAACAAAAAAAGAGAATAAAACCTAAGATTTACACCCTTTTTTACGATTATTTAAACAATTCTTTCAAATAGAATTTGTTGTTCATTAACGTCAAAATCACATTTTTCATCTATTCTGTCAAAATTTCCACCACTTACACCAAGCTGTTCAAAAATCTTTTCACAAGTATCAGGAATAAATGGCTGAAGCAAAATAGTACAAACTCTGACAGATTCAAGCAAATTATATAATACCTTACGAAGTCTATCTAAATTTCCTTCCTTATATAAAACCCAAGGAGTAGTTTCATCAACATACTTATTACTTCTTCTAAGAACCTCAAAAATTTCACTCAAAGCAGAACCCACTTCATAAGTTTCCATTGACTTATTAACCTTTAAACGAAGATTTTTAACCAAAGCAATAAATTCCTTATCTTCATCATAATCATTAATATTAGAAACTTTTCCGTCAAAATATTTATTAGCCATAGCAATAGACCTATTAACTAAATTACCTAAAACATTAACAAGATCACCATTAGTTCTAGTAACAAGAGCTTCTTCAGAGAAATTACCATCACTACCAAAAGGAACCTCACGAAGCGCAAAATATCTAACAGCATCCACCCCGTATGCACTAATATACTCCCTAGGATCCTTATAATTTCCTAAAGACTTAGAAATCTTACCACCATTTATTATAAGCCAACCATGCCCAAATACCTGCTTAGGTAAAGGTAAATCAAGAGCCATTAAAATACAAGGCCATATAATAGCATGAAACCTAACAATTTCCTTACCAACAAGATGTAAATCACAAGGCCAATATTTTTTAAAGTTACCTTCTAAATCATCTGGATACCCTAAAGAAGTAATATAATTAGTAAGAGCATCAATCCATACATAAATAACATGTTTTTCATCAAAAGTAACAGGAATTCCCCAAGAAAAACTAGTCCTAGAAACACACAAATCTTGAAGACCAGGTTTAATAAAATTATTAATCATTTCATTTTTCCTAGAAATTGGAAGCAAAAAATTAGGATTCTCATCATAAAACTTCATCAACTTATCAGCATACTTAGAAAGCTTGAAAAAATATGCTTCTTCTTTAATTAAATGAACATCCCTGCCGCAATCAGGACACTTTCCATCAACAAGTTGAGATTCAGTCCAAAAAGACTCACAAGGAGTACAATAAAGACCAGAATAATCTCCTTTATAAATATCACCCTGTTTATATAACTTTTCAAAAATCATTTGAACACGTCTAACATGATCCTCATCAGTAGTACGAATAAAATAATCATAACTAATATTTAAACTCTTCCATAAATCTTTCGCATCTTCTATTATCTTATCAACATACTCCTTAGGACTAACCCCAGCTTCTTTAGCTTTATTTTCAATTTTTTGCCCATGTTCATCAGTACCAGTTTGAAAATAAACATCAAAACCAGAAAGCCTCTTATACCTAGCAATTGCATCTGCAATAATAGTAGTATAACAATGACCAATATGAAAATTAGCACTTGGATAATAAATCGGAGTACTTATATAAAACTTTTTCTTCATTTCTAACACCTCTTCTTTATAATAAATATGACAAAAAAAAGAAATATTTCTAAGGACGAAATATTTCCGCGGTACCACCTTATTTTACTTAAAAAGCATCTCAATATTATAACGGTAAAAAACCGGGGAAACACTCCCTGCTTCAGAAATCATACCTAATAATAATCTGTACTTATTTTCACCAACCACAAGCTCTCTAAAATCAGAAAAATTATTATCACTTTCCTGCATCACATTTAACACAAAAAATTATAACACAAAAAATTAATCTATTCAATATATTTTCCTAAAAACGTCGCAGCAATAACACAAGTTTTTATTATAAAATCATCTATCTTATCAATAGTAGAAAAAATAATTACTGCTCCTACTGCATCCCCATTACTAATAATCGGAGAAATAACAAAACTTGCATTTTCACATTCATCACTAATAATACAAATATTGGTAATTTCTTTAGAAAAAACTGTTATTCTATTTTGAATTATCTCATCAAGTTCAGAAGAAATCCTTTTATTAAAATACTTCTTCTTAAGTTCTCCAGAAGCAGCAACAATTTTATCTCTATCAACAATAACAATATTATTACCAATTTCAGAATAAATTGAATCAACATAATCTTTATAAAAATCAGGCAAACCTTCCAAAGGAGAATACTTTTTCAAAACTATATTATCACTATTTAAAAATATTTCAACAGACTCCCCATCCTTTATTCTAAGTGTTTTTCTTATTTCTTTTGGAATAACAATTCTACCCAAATCATCAATCCTTCTTACAACCCCAGTAGTCTTCATTCAGTAACCTCACTTTCACTACAATTATTTTTTACAAAATATAAAAAATTATTCTCCATTTTTAAGAATATACTACATATATTATAATATTGATGCCCACTCATTCTACCTGGTAATTTTTACCAATTATTGCGTTAAAATAACACACAAAAAAAGAACTATAAAAGTCCTTTAAATAATTCATTAAAATCAAACACCACACCATGGAGAGAATCCTTATAAAATAGTTTTATCATCAAAATATCATTTTTATAAGAAAACTGAAAATTTTTATTAACACCAATAGCGTGTATAAAAAACTCCTCATAATCAATCTCTAAAGAAGCATCCTTACTAAAAAATACCTCTCTATATTTATTATTATCAAAAATCTTAAAAATTCCTAACTTTTTAGCAAAATTTTCAAATAATTTTTCATTCATATAAACAAACAACTTCTCAGGAACAGGACCAAACCTATCCTCAATATCTGATTTAACACTTTGTAAATGCTCAAAACTATCAATACTATTAATCATTTTATGAATCTCAATTTTAACATCTTCATCTATAACATAAGAATCTTCAACATGAGAAGGAATAGCTAAATTATAATTATTATCTTCATCCAATGGTTCACTATAAACACCTTTAAGCTTAGCAACCTCCTCATTAAGCATCTTAAGATACATATCCATACCAACAGTATCAATAAAACCAGCCTGTTCACTACCTAAAATATCACCAGCACCTCTAATAGAAAGATCACGCGCTGCAATAGAAAAACCACTACCAAGTTCAGTAAAATCTTTAATAACTTTAAGCCTTTTAACAGCAGTTTCAGTAAGTACCTTTCCCTTTTCATACATAAGATAAGCATAAGCAACATTATCACTTCTACCAACACGTCCTCTAATTTGATAAAGCTGACTAAGCCCAAATCTATCAGCATCAAGAACAATCAAAGTATTAACATTAGGAATATCAACACCAGTCTCAATAATAGTAGTACATACCAAAACATCAAACTTTTTATTAACAAAATCATCCATTACTTGCTCAAAAGAATCCTTATTCATCTTACCATGAGCAAATCCAAAAGAAGCATCAGGCACAAGCTCCTTAAACATATAAACCTTTCTTTCAATATCCTCAACCCTATTATAAAGAATAAATACCTGTCCATCACGAGAAAGTTCCTTATAAATAACCTCCCTTATAAGTTTCTTATCATAAGGAGTAACATAAGTAACAACACTTTTTCTATTTTTCGGAGGAGTTTCAATCAAAGACATATTCTTAATACCTAAAATAGACATTTGTAAAGTCCTTGGAATAGGAGTGGCAGTAAGAGTCAAAACATCAACACTAGATTTTATCTCTTTAATCTTTTCCTTATGAACAACTCCAAACCTTTGTTCCTCATCAATAACTAAAAGTCCCAAATCCTTAAAAGAAACATCATTACTAAGAGCCCTGTGAGTTCCAAAAACTATATCAACTTTACCAGAAGAAATATCTTCCAAAGTCCTCTTAACTTGACCAGCAGAAACAAATCTATTAAGCACTCCAATATTAACAGGATAATTCTTAAATCTCTCAACAGCAACCTCATATTGTTGGCGACACAAAAGTGTTGTAGGACACAAATAAAGAACCTGCTTTCCATCCAAAACAGCCTTAAACATTGCTCTAAACGCAACCTCAGTCTTACCATAACCAACATCTCCACATAAAATTCTATCCATTGGAGTAACACTTTCCATATCTGCCTTAATTTCAGACAAAGCCCTCAATTGATCAGAAGTAGGCTCATAAGCAAACTCAGCTTCAAAAATCTTCTGAAGAGGTTGATCCTTACTAAAAGCAAAACCTTTCTTAACCTCTCTTTCAGCCTGAACCTTAATAAGTCTCTCAGCTTCATATCTTATCTTTTCCTTAATCCTATTCTTAGCCTTAACCCAAGCCACACTATTAAGAGCATTGATTTTAGGAACATAACCATCCTTACCATTATATTTACTAATCAAAGAAAGCTTATCAACAGGAATATATAGTTTATCTCCTTTATCATAAACAATCTCTAAATAATCAGACTTAACACCATTCTTAGAAAGAACACGAATACCATTATAAATACCAATACCATGAGCATCATGAACAACATAATCTCCAATATTTATTTTTGATAAATCCCTAATCTTAGAACTATTCTTAAATCTACTCTTCTTATAAACAACATTCTTCTTACCAAAAAGCTCGTAATCAGTTAAAAAAACATAATCATTAACCTCAAAACCTTCAGCCAACTTCTCATTAACAATATTAATTTTTCCCTCATAAATATTATCAAAACTAGTAATCACAAAAGGTTCCAAAATTCTTTCCAAAAAACCATTAAAATTAGATGTAGTAACACATAAAACAACAGTTTTCAAATTTTTAACAGCATCCCCTATATACTTATTAATAAAAGAAAAATCTTCATTAAAAACTGGAACATGAGAAACATTAAAAGAAACAACATCACTCAAAAAATCACACTTAACACAACTATCAAAATCAAAATAATAAAGTTTATCAACAACATTCATATTAGAAATATCAAAAAAACTATTTTTAGTATCACAACCAAAATTAAAATCATCAACAACCATCTTATCATACATAAACTTTATCTGTTCATAATCCTTATAAACAACAATAGGATTATTCAAATAATCTAAAACACTAGAATCATTTCCATCAATATTTTCAGAAAAAGGAAGAACTTTAAACTCATCAATTTCATAAGAAGATTTCTGAGAATCAGCATCAAAATACCTAATAGATTCAATATCATCTCCAAAAAACTCTATCCTAACAGGATTATCCTCATTAATAGGAAAAATATCAAGTACAAAACCTCTTACAGAAAAATCACCCGTTTTAGAAACAACAGAACTTCTGGTATATCCAAAAGAAGAAAGTTTATTAACAATTTCAGAGACAGAAAAAGATAAACCAACTTTAAAATACATATTACGACTATTAAACAAAGAAGGTTTAGGTAACTTCCTTAAAAATCCCCTAGTATCAGTAAGAACAATTCTTTTACCATCACTAACTAAACTATCAAGAGCATTAATCCTATCAATACGCATTTCAGGACTAACAGAACTCCCATCACCTAAATTTAAATCATCGTCCTCAAACAAAATAACATTATCATCAAACTTATTATATAATTTTCTAGCTTCATAAACATTTGGAGTAACAACAAGCAAAGCTCTATTCTCTTTTTCAAAAAGTCTTTTCAAAAAAAGCACAAAAAATCCACCAGTCATATTAACAAGACCAGTGTCTTTTTTATACTCAAAATCTAAAAACTTATCAAAAATTTGCATCCTAATCACCTCTGATTATACTTACTCATCAACCTCTCAAAATCAATTTTACAAAAATCATTAAGAATATCATAAGTTATAGGCAAAAAACTCTCTATTTTTTCTATGTCATCACTAGAAAACTTACCAAGAACATAACTCACTGCATCACCACTTGCACCAGATATACCAATTCTAAATCTCTTAAACTTATTAGAATTTAAACATTTCTCAATATTTCTAAGACCATTATGTCCACCACAAGAACCAAATAACCTAAGACGATAACTAAGAAAAGGAAGATCCAAATCATCACTTATAACCAAAATATCATCAATATTTATCTTAAAATAATCAGCATACCTACGAACAACCTCTCCAGATAAATTCATAAAAGACATAGGTTTAACTAAAATAACTTTTTCACCATCTATAAAAATTTCTCCATATAAACCATTAAATTTACTCTTATCAATTAAAACATCATTCTTTTTAGCAAAATAATCAATTACCATAAATCCCAAATTATGACGAGTTCTTTCATAATCAATACCAGGATTTCCCAAACCTACTATCATTTTCATCTAAATCTACTCCTCAAAACAAAATTCTATCACCTTAGAATCAGATAATTCGACCTTATATTTCTTAGAAAAAATATCAACAGAAATAACCTTTCCACTTTCACCATCTACATCGATTTTTTCACCAACTTTTGGTAAACCCTTCTTATACTCTTTATAACAATCATTTTCATAAGCAAGACAACACATAAGTCTACCACAAACACCATTTATCTTCTGTGGATTAAGAGCCAAATTCTGATTTTTTGCCATATTTATAGAAACACTACTAATATCTTCAAGAAAAGATGAACAACAAAGCTTCCTACCACATTGTCCACATCCCCCAATAACACGTGCCTTATCTCTAATACCTATTTGACGAAGTTCAATACGAGTCTTATAAATATAAGCTAAACTCTTAGCAAGTTCTCTAAAATCAACCCTAGTATCAGCCAAAAAATTAAAAACCAATTGCTTCCTATCAAAAGTAAAACTAGCACTCAAAATCTGCATATCAAGACCAAGTTCATCAACTAACCTCTTAGCATCATCAAAAGCACGTTTTTCATCCAAACAATTTTTCTCATTAACCTCAAAATCAGAAGCATTAGCAACACGAATAACTTCCCTAAGAGGAATCTCAAGTTTAGACTCATCCACCCTGACTAAATCAGTAACAACCTTACCAAAACGTTCACCACGCTCAGTTTGTACAATAACATAATCATTTTTATTAAGATTCAACCCATTAATTAAAAAATAATATATCTTTTTAGAATCATCAAAATTAACTCCAACAACTTCTTTCATTAAATATCATCTCCCAACGAAATAATAAAATTATCCAAAAACAAATTAACATTGACATTAAACTTAAAATTATAAATAAACTTATTAATAACATCAATTTTCCTAATTATATCACTAATTTCATTATTTTTCACAACATTTTCAAGATTAAACTCCAAAGGTAAAACTCTAGCATCTCTATCAAACATAATACTAACAACATCAAAATACATATAAAGACCAAAAACCAAAAGCTCATATAAACAATTAGAGAAATTATAAATTTCTTTATCCCCTAAAACATAAAATCCATTTTCTTCAAATTTTAAATAAAAATCATAAAATTTATTACCATATAAAAAAGCAAAATCATTAAAATCATCAGAAACATCAAGTTTTTCATAAAGCCGAGCAAAAATATTCATATAATTATTATCATCATTAACCAAGCTAACTATTTGACAGCGAGATGAAATAGTAGACAAAACAGAAGAAGCACTATTACAAAGTAAAATCGCAATAACATCACCTTCAGGTTCCTCTAAAAACTTAAGCAAACTATTTAAAGAAGATTTATTCATAGAAGAAACATCCCTAATAATATAAACTTGTCTATTATCATCAGAAGATTTCAAAGAAAACTCCCTTTTCAAAGTAACAATATCATCCTTTTTAACATCAGAACTTTCACCAATAACCTTAAAATTAGCATAATTATTACTATCAATCAAATTACAAATCTTCTCATTATATTTACCATTACAAAGCAAAAACTTAGCCAAATCAATCGCTAAACAATAAGCATAAGAAACATTATTAGTTTCAATCAAATAAGCATGAGATATACGATTTTTATCAAAACTAAGCATAAAATAATCATAAAAAATTTTCTGTGAATCTTTATATTTTTCTAACATAACATACCCCACTAAAAAATAAAAATAGAAAAAATAATTAACATAATAAAACCAGGAATTTTCAAAAGACCAACAATAACAACAGTAAATACATTAATAGGTATAAACAAATCAAGTCCAACTGCCATGAGATTAAAAACATATAAAATAAATGGTGCAACAACAAACGATTTCAAAAAATTAATAACATTTTTCAAAACAAACACCTCAAAAAAATATATGAATTAAAAAATCAATCTAAAACCTCTTTTCTATTCATAAAAGCAGATTCCAAAGTAAGAGAATCAATATAATCCATATCAGCACCTATTGGAATACCATTAGCAATTCTAGAAATAACAATATTCTTATCACCCAAAAGTTTCTTAATATATAAAACAGTAGTATCAGCCTCTATACCAGATTTAGTAACAAAAATTATTTCTTTAACATCAACATCATTAACCCTTTTAATAAGACCATCAATATCAATATCAGACGGACCTATATCATCAAAAGGAGAAATAAGACCACCCAAAACATGATAATAACCATTAAAACTACCCATTTTTTCAAGCAAAAAAACATCCTTTGAGTTTTCAACAACAATTAATAATTTAGAATCTCTAGTCTTATCAGCACAAACAAAACACAAATCATCATCAGTAATACAATTACAAATAGTACAAGTATTTATATCACGTTTTACAGCAACCATACTACTAGTAAAAGATTCCACATCATCAACATCAAAATCAGAAAGAACAGAAAAAACCATTCTTTCCGCAGATTTTTGTCCAACTCCAGGAAATTTTTTAAAACATTCTATCAACTCTTTAATAGATTTAGGAAACATACTACATCAAACCAGGCATCATACTAGAATATTTGCCCATTTTCTCCTCAGTAACCTTATCAACCTTAGAAAAAGCATCATTCAAAGCTAATACAATCATGTCCTCTAACATAGAAAGATCTTCAACAACTAAATCCTTAGCACCCTCATCAATATTAACTTTAACTATTTCTTTAGTTCCTCTTACTTGAACACTAACCAAAGAACTCTTCCCTTCAAAAACACTAGAATCAATTTCATTCTTTATTTTAGTAATATCACGTTGCATAGCTTGAGCTTGTTTCATTAAAGCTTGCATATTCATAAAAATTCCTCCTTACTTTATTTCAACAATATCATTACCAAAGACATCCTTCGCAGTCGTAACAACATCAGAAACATCATTTGGTATCTCTTCAATTATATCATCTTTTTCCTTATTTGGTTCAATATATTTATAAGTTTTACCAGATTTAATATCAGAAATATATTTATCCTTAAGAACATTCCATTCATCATCAATAACAAAAGCTAAATTATAAAACTTACCCATCACCAAATTAAACAAAAGTTCTAACTTAGCAATGTTCTGACAAGCATTATCAACAATAGAAGAATAAGAAACAGAAATTATCACATCCTTTTCTCCTACCACTTGAACACTAGAATCTAAAAAATATGAAACCAAAGAAGAAAATTCATTATTATGAACATAATCAGTAAAACCATTCCATTTCTTCATAACTTCAACCTTTAAATCCTTATTAGCCAAAGCAAAAGCATTATTAATAACAATATCAAAATCAACACTTTTCTTATCAACCATTTGTTCGCTTTTTTCATCATTTAACTTATCAACACTATTAACAACCTCTACAGAAGTATCATCCACAGCAGAAGCATTAGAAATTATTTCCCGGGAAATAATTTCATCTTCATTCAAACTATTAACAATCTTTAAAATACCTATTTCAAAACATAATAATTGATTAACTGAAAATTTCAAATCAAAAGCAATAGAGCTAATACCATCCAATAATTTACAAAAAACAGAAGAAGAAACACTATTATCATTATGAACACTAAGATTTCTAAGAAGAATCAACAATTGTTCAACAATTAAATCAATACTTTTTCCAGAATTTACCATTTTTTCAACAACGTCAAAAACAGCACCTACATTTTTAGAGGTAATATTACTATAAATATCATAAATAATATCATCATTAACTAAACCAACAACATCACAAAACAAATCCTTAGTAATACAATCAGAATAAGAGGCAAGTTTATCAAGCAAACCAATAGAATCCCTCATACCACCATTACAATACTCTCCAATCAATTTTAAAACCTCATCATCAGCATTTATTTTTTCCTTATCACAAATATTCTTCAAACACAAAACAATATCCTCAATATTAATACGCTTAAAATCATAACATTGACATCTAGAAACAATAGTTTCAGGAACCTTATCAAGTTCAGTAGTAGCTAAAATAAAAACAACATGTTTAGGAGGTTCTTCCAAAGTCTTAAGTAGTGCATTAAACGCACTAACAGAAAGCATATGAACTTCATCAATAATATAAACCTTATATTTAGAAACACTAGGCATTAAAACAACATTTTCCCTAATAGTTCTAATTTCATCAACACCATTATTAGAAGCAGCATCAATCTCAATAATATCGGGATTACTATTTACATTAAATAACTTACAACTATCACAAGCATCACAAGGATCATAACCATTCAAATTAGAACAATTAACAACCTTAGCAATAAGCTTAGCAATAGTAGTTTTTCCAGTCCCTCTAGGGCCAGAAAACAAATAAGCATGAAAAATTCTATTATTTAAAACAGAGTTTTTAACAATATCAACAATATACTTTTGACCATAAATTTCATCCAAAACTTTTGGTCTATATTTTCTATATAAAGCAACATATTCCATAAATGCACCCCCAAAAAAAGATAAATTTATTATAACATAATCACCATTAAACAAGCAATAACAAGAACAGAAAATAAATAACGTTTATTTAACATCAAACCTATACTAAATTATTTCCCGGGAAATAATTTATTAATGTTTCACGTGAAACATTAATAAATATCATTAGCAAGAGTTTCCTTATATTAAAAAACAATAAAAACACTATAACTACTAATATATAAACATTAATACATATATATAAATTAAAAAATTATAACTATGTTTCACGTGAAACATTACAAAAAAAGTTATTAACAATAGAACAAAAACCAAATAAATAACATACAATAAAAAATTATTACAAAAAAAATATCTAATAATAAACGTTTCACGTGAAACATTAAAGTCTTTTATCCTTAAAAAACAAAGAAAGCATATCAACATAAGAATTATTTTTATAACTACTTTTATGAAAACTAATATTATCCTTATTCTTATTCAAATTAACCTCATAATTAGAATCTATCAAATAATAAACTTCCTTAATTCTAGCCTCCGCAATAGCAGATAAACACATATCACAAGGTTTTAAAGTAACAAACATAATACAATCATCCAAATACCAAGAACCTAAACATTTACAAGCATCAACAATACATAAAATTTCAGCATGATTAATAGCAATTTTCGAAGTATTTTTAGTATTATGAGCAGAAGCAATCATTTTACCATTTCTAACAATTACCGCCCCAACAGGAACATTTCCCTCTAAACTAGCCTTTTTAGCTTCATCAAAAGCAATATCAAAAAAACATTCCATAAATTTCCTCCTAAAAAAAGTGCACACACATAGAGGATTTTAAGGCTGCTATCTTCCGATCCTGACCTGATTCAACCATATGTGTTGCACAAATAAATAATAAAACATTTAAAATATAAAGTCAATATATTTATCAATGTTTCACGTGAAACATTAAAACTTATAATAAAAAAATTATTTCCCGGGAAATAATTTAAAAAAGTTATCAACATTTTTCATTATAATTAACAAATAAACTAAACAATTAAAAAAATAAAAATAGTAATTCAAACACAAATATAAAAATTAATATATATATGTTTCACATGAAACATTAAAATTTATACAAAATTTTACATAACACACATAAAAAAACATAGAAATTAAAAGATATTAACACTTATTAACAAATATATATTAATATTTTATACACATACATCCAAACGTTTCACGTGAAACATTAAAATTACAAAAAACTTTTCACTTAATCAGTAAAAATATGAATATAAAAAATAAACTAATTATACAAACTACATAATTTTAATACTTATTAACAGTTATTAACAATATAAAAAACTATAAAAAAAGTAACGTTTCACGTGAAACATTACTCTCCTTCTTCACTATCTACATTCTCATCCTTAGCAACAACAGTAACAGATGTAACAACTTGCTTATCCTTCAAATTCATAAGCCTAACCCCTTGAGTATTACGCCTCAAAGTAGATACATTAGAAACATCCAATCTAATAACAGTCCCCTCATCTGTAGTAATAATAATATCTTCATCACCAACAACAGACTTAAACGCAACAATTAATCCATTCTTATTAGTAATATTAAGAGCCTTAACACCCTTGCTACCACGATGTGTCAAACGATATTCATCAACCGCAGTCTTCTTTCCATAACCCTTTTCAGTTACAACAAGAATAAGTTCAGAGTTATTAACAATTTCAGCCCCAATTACACAACCAGCATCCATATCAATACCCTTAACACCAGAAGCGCTGCGGCCCATAACCCTTACTTCATTTTCATTAAACCTTACCATTCTACCAGAATTAGAAGCCATAATAACCTCATCATCACCAGTAGTCTTCTTTACACTAGTAAGCTCATCTCCATCCTTCAAAGTAATAGCAATCTTACCATTCTTACGAATAGAGTCAAACTCAGAAATTTCAGTTCTCTTAACCAAACCATTCCTAGTAAAGAACATCAAATTCTTACAAACATCATCCTTTTCAACAGGAATAATAGCATTAACATACTCATCCTTTTCCAAAGGCAAGATATTAACAATTGGCACTCCCTTGGACTGTCTGCTAAATTCCGGAAGTTCATAACATTTTATACGATAAACCTTACCATAATTACTAAAGAACAACAAATAATCATGAGTAGAACAACTTATTAACATATCAACCTGATCCTCATCATTAGTAGCCATTCCCTTAATACCAACACCACCACGATGTTGACTCCTATAAGTATCAGAAACCAAACGCTTAATATAACCATTCTTTGTCATAGATACAATCACACTATCATTTGGTATCAAAGACTCATCCTCAATATAATCAATAGCAGTCATATCAATTGAAGTTCTCCTATCATCACCATACTTATCAGCAATTTCTTTCATTTCAGACTTAATAATATCATTAACCCTGTCATCACTAACCAAAATACCACGAAGATCCTCAATAAGTTTAAGAGTTTCCTCCAAATCTCTCTCAATCTTTTCCCTTTCAAGACCAGTAAGTCTGCGTAATCTAAGTTCCAAAATAGCATCAGCTTGAGCATCACTTATACCATAAGAAGACTTAAGCCTATCCTTAGCAATAACATCACTTTCACTCTCACGAATAATCTTAATAAAATCATCCAAATGATCAAGAGCAATCTTATATCCCTCTAAAATATGTGCCTTAGCAAGAGCCTTATCCAAATCAAACTTAGTCCTACGAATAACAACTTCCCTTTGATGATCAACATACTTAGAAATAATATCCTTAAGACCAAGCAACTTAGGAACGCCTTGATCAAGCATCAAGAGAATAATACCAAAAGTATTTTGAAGTTGCGTATGCTTATACAAATTATTAAGAACAACATTAGCATTAGCGTCCTTCTTAAGCGTAATAACAATCTTAACACCAAAATC
>JBJEYJ010000171.1:14847-22883 GCA_051886655.1 Bacilli bacterium
GTAGGAAAATCAGGACCCTTAATATATTGCATCAATTCATCCAAAGTAATATCATTATTATCAATATAAGCAATACAACCATTAATAACCTCTCTCAAATTGTGAGGTGGAATATTTGTAGCCATACCAACAGCAATCCCCATCGTACCATTAACCAAAATATTAGGAAATCTACTAGGTAAAACAACAGGTTCCTTCTCTTCCTCATCAAAGTTTGGAATAAAATCAACAGTATTCTTATTCAAATCACGAAGAAGTTCCAAACTAATCTTAGAAAGACGTGCTTCAGTATAACGCATCGCCGCAGCACCATCACCATCCATATTGCCAAAGTTACCATGGCCATCAACAAGCATATAACGATAACTAAAATCCTGAGCCATCCTAACCATAGCTTCATAAATAGAACTATCACCATGAGGATGATATTTTCCCATTACATCCCCAACAATCCTCGCACATTTACGATGCCCCTTATCTGGAGTATATCCAGAATCAAACATCGAATACAAAATACGCCTATGAACAGGCTTAAGACCATCACGAAGATCAGGAAGCGCACGAGATACAATAACACTCATAGAATAATCCAAAAAAGACTTCTTAACCTCATCAACAATATTATTTTCCTTTAATCTATCCATAATAACCTCCTAAATATCCAAATTGTCTGCATAAACAGCATTTTTCTCAATAAACTCACGACGAGGTTCAACATCCTCACCCATAAGAGTTCTAAACACCTCATCCGCAGCAATCGCATCATCAACAGTAATTTGTCTAAGTATCCTATTTTCCTTTGCCATAGTAGTATCACGAAGTTCATCAGCATCCATTTCACCAAGACCTTTCATACGAGTAATAGTATACTTAGCATTAGAAGGCAAAGTTTTCAAATACTCATCACGTTCATTCTCATCAAGTACATACTTAATATTCTTACCATGAACAATCTTAAAAAGCGGAGGTTGAGCAGCATAAATATGCCCAGCATCAACAACAGGTTTAAAAAACCTATAAAACAAAGTAAGAAGTAAAACCCTAATATGAGAACCATCAACATCGGCATCGGTCATAATAATAATCTTATCATAACGAAGTTTACTAAGATCAAACTCCTCACCAATACCAGTACCAAAAGCCGTAATCATAGTACGAATTTCCTCATTAGCAAGAGCCCTATCAAGACGAGCCTTCTCAACATTTAAAATCTTACCACGAAGAGGAAGAATAGCTTGAGTCATAAAATCACGACCCTTTTTAGCAGATCCCCCAGCAGAATCCCCTTCGACCAAAAAAATCTCAGAAACAGAAGGATCCTTGCTCTTACAATCAGTAAGTTTTCCAAAGAAATTAGTAATCTCAAGATCACCCTTACGTCTAGTAGTTTCCCTAGCACGTTTCGCAGCAACTCTAGCATGCGAAGCAGTAATAGCCTTTTGAACAATAACCTTAGCCTGATTAGGATTTTCCATCAAAAATCTCTCAAATCCCTCAGCAAAAATCTTACTAGCAATACTTCTTACCTCAATATTACCAAGTTTAGTCTTAGTTTGACCTTCAAACTGAGGATTAGGATGCTTACACGAAACAATCATAGTTATTCCTTCCTTAACATCATCTGCAAGCAAATTATCATCCTTTTCCTTTAAAGCATTAATACCTCTAGCATACTTATTAAGTATCCTAGTAAGAGCAAGCCTCACACCATCCTCATGAGTACCACCTTCATGAGTATTAATGTTATTAACAAAAGAATAAATATTTGAAGAATAAGACTCATTATACTGAAGAGCAACCTCAATAGAAATATCCTTTTCAACACCAGAAACATCAATTATATCCTCATGAATAGGCTTCTTATTACCATTAATAAGTTTAACATATTCAGATATACCACCCTCATATAAAAACTCATCCTTCTTATCAACTTCACGCTCATCAATCAAAACAAGTTTCAAATCCCTATTCAAAAAAGCAAGTTCGCGTACTCTTTGTTTCAAAGTATCATAATCAAAAACAGTAGTTTCCTCAAAAATACTAGGATCTGGTTTAAAAGTTACAGTAGTACCAGTTCTATCATCAGAACATTCACCAACAACTTCAAGTTTTCCTTGTGGTTTACCACCATCAACATATTTTTGATAATAAACATTACCATTTCTGTAAACATAAACCTCAAGCCAAGATGAAAGAGCATTAACAACAGAAGCCCCAACACCATGAAGACCACCAGAAACCTTATAACCTCCACCACCAAACTTTCCACCAGCATGAAGAACTGTATACACAGTCTCAACAGTTGAAAGACCAGTTTTCGGATGAATATCAACAGGAATACCACGACCATTATCCTTAACAGTAATAGTATTTTCCTTACCTATAACTATCTCAATAGTATTACAAAATCCAGCCAAAGCCTCATCAATAGAGTTATCAACAATCTCCCAAACCAAGTGATGAAGACCCCTAGAACCAGTAGTACCAATATACATACCAGGCCTTTTACGAACTGCCTCAAGTCCCTCTAAAACCTGAATAGCAGACGAATCATACTTTTTTTCATTTTCATTCATATCTGTCACTCCTTTTCTTAATTGAACCATCACTAACAGTAAATATACTAGCCCTATTTAATATCTTTTCACTAATATTATTTATATCAGTAGTAGTAATAATAAACTGTATATTGCTCTTAATAAACTTTAGTAAATTCTTTCTCTTATCAATATCAATCTCACTAAAAATATCATCCAAAAGCACAATAGGATAACTTCCCTTTATCTCTTTAAACAGATTAATTTCAGCAAGCTTAAAAGATAAAATAGCAATTCTCTGCATACCTTGAGAACCATATAACTTCAAATCTTCATCATCAAGCAAAAATACAAAATCATCCCTATGAGGACCATACATAGTAGAACCTTTTTCAATATCACTAACATAATTATCCCTAAAAAACTTAACATAATCATCCTTATTATCACAAGAAACACTACGTTTATAAACAACCTTAAGTCCACTTTTTTTAGCAATCTTATAATAAATATCTCCAATATAAGAATTTATATCATCAAAATATTTACTACGATATTCATATATAAACATAGCCCTATCAATCAAACTATCTGTAATAATATCCAAATAATCATAATCAATTTTAGAATAATTCTTTCTAATATAATCATTACGAAGTTTCAAAATTTTGTTATACTCATTCAAAACCTTTAAATACTTATTATAAAGTTGACAAAGTTCAATATTAATAAAATTTCTCCTACAAAGAGGTGCCTTCTTTATAATATCCAAATCATCTGGACTAAACATAATAACATTCATATTAGAAACATAATCAGATACTTTTCTAATTCCACTATTATTAAATTTTAACTTTTTCTCCCCATTTCCATACAAAACTTCCATTTTTCGCACCAAATTACCAATCTTCAAAGATCCCTTCACCTTAAAGAATAATTTATCCCTCTTAACAAGTTCATCCTCCGAAATACCTTTAGAAGACTTAGAAAAAGCCAAAACATAAATACTATCTAGAATACTAGTTTTACCTTGTGCATTTTTTCCAATAAAAATATTAACATTTTTATTAAAATCTAAACAAATCTTATCAATATTTCTAAAATTAACAATTTCAACATTTTTTAGATACATATTTAAAATTTAAATTAAATTCCCTCAAATTTGCATCAACTCCAAAACCTAGTACTCCAGTACTTACTATTACATTATACCACAAAAAGCCCTTAAAAAAAACGATTTTACACTTTTTAATCGTTTTTTTTCACTATTTTTCTATTATTAGAAATAGAATCCAACATATTACATCTAAATATCTGATTCTTAATAGAAAAATATGGGCAATTAGCAATAATAGACTCACCATTATTAAAAATAATCTTAGATCTTTTTCCACATTTTTCCACACTTTTTATCTTTTTATAAGAAATCCAAGAAACAGTATCAGAACTAAGAGCTTCAGTAGGAAAAAATATCAAATTTTGCGATTCTTCAACAATAATCGGAGCTTTATAAACACTACCTAAAATACTTTTAGAGCCAAGCACTCTACCTTCAAAGCTACTACCAAAATACTTACAAGAATCTTCCATAATAGAATAAGGAACCTCATCAACAATATATTCATCAGATTCTTCTAAAACCCTAGCCTTATCCTTATCAAAAGGCATTATAGCAAGTGTCTCATCGTTGATCTCATACTTCATAAAATTCACCCCCTCAAAATACAAATTTCGCAACAAAAAAATGTTACAATTTTTAAATTAACATAAACAAAAGTCGAAATAACTAGAAATATGTCGGAAACAACAAAAAAATAAAATTTGCGTTTAAAATAAACAAAAAGTTTACAAAAAAAACTTATCAACAACAATTGTTAATAAGTTCTAATAGGTAAAATCAAACAAACAAGATCTTCACTATCATCATTCTTAAGCAAAATAGGCTTGATTTCTCCAACAAAAGTTAAAACTACATTCTTAGAATTTATAGTTCGAAGTGCATCCATCATATATTTAGCACTAAAAGAAATCTTAATATTATTATCACAATCAACACTCATTTTTTCTTCTACCTTACCAATCTCTAAAGACATAGAAGTTATCTTAAGAAGATTATTCTTAATTTCTAAAGTAATTATATTATTATCATTATCATTATTCAAAATACTAGCTCTATCAACCATACTATAAAATTCATTAGTATCAAGCTTCAAATCAAACAAAGATTCACTAGGTATCAAATTTTTGGTATTAGGATAAGTTCCACTAATAAGCCTAGATTGAAATAAAATATTATTAAACTTAAAAATTACTTTATTACTAAATAAATGCATTTCAATAGATTCATCATCAGAAGAAGTAAGTAATTTCAAAAGTTCAGATAAATTCTTACTAGGAATTATAATATCGGCAGAGTTATTAACACTCTTTGTTAATTTATGTTTTTTTAAAGCAAGCCTATAAGAATCCGTAGCACTACATTCTAAATTATCATCATTAATTTTTATATTAACACCTGTTAACACTACCCTAGCTTCATCCAAAGAACAAGCATAATTTGTTTGAGTAATCATAGATTTGAATGAAGAAATACTCATATTTACAAAATCAGGAGACAAATCCAAATTAATTTCAGGAAATTCACGAGCATCTATACCATTAAGATTAAATTCACTATTTTCTGTGAATATCATAATCTTATGATCATCAATTATTTCTATATTTATAAATTCAGCATCAAGTTTCCTAATAATATCTAAAATATATTTACCTTTAATAACTATATTACCAGTACTTTCTATTATTAAATTATCTCCCTTATTAATAACAGTTTGAATAGTAATATCATTATCTGACGCTGTAATAACAAGTTTTTCTTTACTAAGTTCAAACTTAATTCCAGATAATATTGGTATAATATTTTTACTAGATATAGCTTTAGCAACATTATTTAAAGCTTCTAACAAGACTAATCTTTTAATTTTTAATTTCATTTTTAAAACCTTCTTTCTTTTATTATTATTATATTATTTATATTATTACTGTTAATAATGTTAATAACTCTTAAAGTCCTTATATATCAACAGTTAATATCAATTTTTACTGTTAATAGCTATCAACAATTTTAACAAAATCATGTTAATTGCTTCTCAATATTAACAATTGCATCATTTAAATCTTTATTAATTTTCATTTCATTTTCAATTTTATTACAAGCATGAATCACAGTAGCATGATTTTTTCCAGAAAACTCTATCCCAATTCTTTCAAAAGACTCATCAGTAAGCTTTCTGCACAAATACATAGCAACCTGTCTAGGAATAGCAAGATTAGGAGTCCTTTTCTTAGATTTCATATCTTCAAAAGAAATATTATAAAAATTAGCTACACTCTTTTGTATACGTCTTATATCATTTTGATCAGTAACAGCATCTCGTTTAGTAAAGTCTCTTAAAGCTTCCATAGCAAATTCTAAAGTAATATTGGTCTCGCACATAATAGCAGAATAAGCAACAAGTCTAGTAATAGAACCCTCAAGTTGCCTAACGTCATTCCCAATATTTGAAGCAATATAAGAAATAACCTCTTCTCCAATAACAATATTCTCTCTTTTTAACTTATTTTTAATAATAGCAACTTTAAGAGTATAATCCGGAGGACTAATATCAACTTGAAGACCCCAAGCAAAACGAGTTCTAAGCCGATCTTCAAGGACTTTCAAATCTTCTGGAGACCTATCAGAAGAAACAATAATTTGTTTACTATCATTATATAAATTGTTAAAAGTGTGGAAAAACTCTTGCTGAGTCTTTTCAGCTCCCCCTAAAAACTGAATATCATCAATCAAAAGAACATCAACATTTCTATACTTATTTTTAAAAAATTCAACATAATCCAAATTGTTAATATTATTGTTTTTTCTAGCAAGTCCAGTGAAATCATTCATAAAATCATCACTTGTAACATATAATACTTTTTTTCTATACTTAGTCTCAATATAATTACCAATTGCATGCATCAAATGAGTTTTTCCAAGACCACTATTACCATAAATAAACAAAGGATTATACATAGTTCCAGGATTTTCTGCAACAGCAAGCGCCGCAGCTTGAGCAAATTTATTAGATTCTCCAACAATAAAATTTTCAAAAGTATAATTTTTCTTCAAATTAGATTCATGATTTAAAACGTTATTAGAAGAATTAGGTACACTAACACTAGAAATATTCTTTTCTTTATCCCGCTCTAAAACCTCTTCAACATTATCCTTTAAAATATAAATAATACTATCAACAGGACTTGTTAATAAGTTATTAAAACTATTTAAAATAATATCCTTATAGTTTTGTTCAATATGACTCTTATACCACATAATAGGAATAACTAATCTTATTTTATCATCTACAATACCAATAAAATCAATATTCTTAAACCAAGTTTCAAAAGATAAAGGATCAACGATATTACTGATATTATCTAATACTTTTTGCCACAACAAATTGTTATCCATAATACCATCTCCCCATCTATAAAGTGTTTACAACCTAAAACAATTGTAATACAATTTTCAATTTTTGAAAAGTGGAAAAAGTTATTAACATACTTATTAACACACTTATCAACAATTAATTTCCTTTTATCACAATACTATAAAATACTTTTTAACAAATTTCAACAATTTTTTTGTTAACAAATTAACAATTGTTAATAGTAAAAAAGTTAATTAACGTTAATTTTGTTAATAAGTCAAAAAATATTGACAAATAACTACTTTTTCATATACAATAATACCGATAAATTGACTGGAGGTGCAAGAAGTGAAAAAAGGAACTTTTCAACCAAATAATCGAAGAATGAAGAAAAAACATGGTTTTTTCTCACGTATGAAATCTGGTATTATTAATAAAAGAAGAAGAAAAGGAAGAAAGAACTTATCAAAATAATAATCCACTAAAAAGTGGATTTTTGATTATGGAGGTAAAAATGAAAAAGCAAAATATTGTTCAAAAGTCCAAAGATTTTAACAGAATAATCAAAAAACATCAAGGAAAAGCTAGTAAATACTTCATTATAAATAAAGAAAAAAATAATGAAAATATTCCAAAATTTGGTATAACATTCACAAAACACATAGGAAACGCTGTAACAAGAAATAAACTAAAAAGAAGAATAAAATCCATCATAGACAATAATAAAAAGATATACCAACATAATCAAAATTACATAATTATAGCAAAAAAACAAACTTTAGATTTAACATATCAAGAATTAGAAAAAGAATTAATGTATCTTTTCAATAAAATAAAAGGAGAATAGTATGAAAAAACAAAATAAAATAATAAAAGTATTAATAATTTTAGTACTATTAGTAACTTTAACCGGATGTACAACCACATTAAAAGATAAAGACGGAAAAGTCGTAAAAAATGAAGAAACAGGACAAACAATAACAGAAAACATAATCTGTAAGCCAACAGACAAAGAAAGTATAAAACTATA
>JBJEYJ010000172.1:0-5288 GCA_051886655.1 Bacilli bacterium
TTTTATATCAATAACATAGGGTGCTATTTTATTATCTGTATTATAGTACTTTTTGTATGATAAATTCTTATTGCTTTTTAAGAATTTATCTATTTCAATACTTTCTTTTTTTCCTTCTTCATGTCCTTTATAAATAGTTATTACAATATGACCTTTATTATTTAAAAGAGATAATCCATTTTTTATAGCTTTTATAGTGCTTTTATAATTAGTTGTTATTTTTTTATCTCCTTTTGGAAGAAATCCTAGATTAAAAACAATCAAACTTATTTTACTTTTATATTCTTTTAAGATTTTATTCATGTTTTCATGACTTGTATTAAAAAGTTTATAATTTTGATAAGTTTCTTTTAATAAATTATCAGTGTTTTCTATTGCAGATTGTTGAATATCAAATCCAAACAAGAATCCTTTTTTTATGATGTTAAGCAAAAATAAGCTATCTTTACCATTTCCTATTGTGGCATCTATTACTATATCTTTTTCTTTTAAATTAGTTTCCATCAAAGTTCTTGCTTTATTTAAAATACTTAAGTTATATCCTTGATAAGTATTTCTTTTTTTAAGTTCTTTGTCTATATCATTTAAAATAGTAAATTTTTTTGTTAACCAGGTAGGTTCAATTAAATCTTCTTTGATGGGGTCTCCAGTTATTCTGTTTATTACAATGTCTTCATTTAAATTTTCTAACTGGGTTGTTACTATGTCTATATATTCTTCTTTTGTCAGAATATGGAATGGTTTTTCTTTATACATTTTTTCTATTTTAGTGTCTTTTAGGATATGAAGCATATGTATTTTTATTCCATCTATTTTGAGACTATTTAGGTATTTTACTGTTTCTATCATCATTTCTTTTGTTTCATAAGGAAGACCATTTATTATATGTACTACTACTTTTATGTTTTCTTTTTTTAGCTTTTTATACATATCTTCAAATTCTTTTAGAGTATGACCACGATTTATTAGTTTTGAAGTTTTTTCGTGTATTGTTTGAAGACCAAGTTCTATTGTTAGATCTGTTTTTTTATTTAACTTTTTTAAGTATTCAAAACATTCATTTGTTATAGCATCTGGTCTTGTTGCAATATTTATTCCAATTACATCTTTGTATGTTAAAACTTCTTCAAAAGATTTTTTTAGATAATTTAAATCTCCGTAAGTGTTTGTGTTATTTTGAAAGTATGCGATATATTTTGCGTTTTTCCATTTTTTATGAAGTTCTTTTTTTACTTCGTTAAATTGTTCTTTTAGAGATTTTTTTTCTTGGTTTAATTTGCTTTTACTTCCATTTTTACAGTAGATACATCCTCCATATCCTTTGGTTCCATCAATATTTGGACAAGATAGTCCTAAATCTAAAGTTACTTTAAATACTTTAGATTTATATCTTTTTTTATAATAGTAATCTAGGGTATGATATCTTTTATTTGAATTGGTATTTTTTATCATTTTATCACTTCCGATTTTTTCTTTCATATATTAAGTGCTTATATTTTATATTATTTTCTTCTTTGTTATCTATTTCTTTATAGTTCCATTTTGTTTTATCAAAACTTGGAAAGTATGCGTCAGCATTTTTTTCTTCTTTATCTATTTCTGTTAATATGAGTTTGTTAGCATCCTCTATAAATTGTTTATAAACTTGAGCTCCTCCGATTATAAAAACTTCTTCATTTATATTTTTAATGTATTCTAACAGTTCTTTTTTGCTATGAAATACTTGGACATTTTCTCCTAAATCTATGTTTTGATGTGTTAAAACTATATGTTTTCTTGAAGGTAATAGTTTTGGTAATGATTTAAATGTGTTTATTCCCATGACTATGTGTTTATTAATAGTTTGTTTTTTGAAAAATTTTAAATCATTAGGTAAATACCAAATCAGTTTATTGTTCATTCCTAATTCATTATTTTTGCCGATTGCTGCGATTAGAATTATATTTTTCATAAGTCCTCCTTGATTTAGATTATTAAATGTATTATAAATAAAAAATCTTTAAAACTCAAGATTTCTTTTTATTAATCTTTACTATTTATTAAATATTTATTATAATATAGAAGAAATGTTTAGTGTTTGGAGATGAATTTATGAATATTTATTTTTTGATTTTGGAGTTTTGCATTGCAGTTTTTTTAGTGCTCTTTTATTATTATTTTGTTGAATCTATTAAGGGAAAAAAGTATACTAAAAAGAATCTTCCTGTTGATTTGAAACTTTTTATTCAAACTCAAAAGGTTGATGTTAAGAAACTTAGTTATGAAAAAACAATGAAGATTGTTGCTGTTATAAATGCAATTGATGTTGGTATAGTTCTTTTAATTACTAATATAGTTGATAGTATAATTCTTAAGTTATTAATTGCAGTTCCTGCGATATTTGTAGTTTTATATATAAGTTATACTTTAGCAGGTAAAATATTAACAAAGAAGGGAATGACTTTAAATGAATCATAGAGAAATAGAAGAAAAATGGCAAAGGTATTGGGAAGAGAATAAAACTTTTAAAACAGATATTTGGGATTTTAGTAAACCAAAATTTTATGCTCTTGATATGTTTCCTTATCCAAGTGGAGTAGGACTTCATGCTGGACACCCAGAAGGATATACTGCGACTGATATTATATCTCGTATGAAAAGGATGCAAGGATATAATGTTTTGCATCCAATGGGATTTGACTCTTTTGGTCTTCCAGCTGAGCAGTATGCTGTAAATACTGGAAATCATCCAGCAGGATTTACTGAAAAAAACATTGAAACTTTTACTAAACAACTTAAAATGCTTGGTTTTGATTTTGATTGGGATAGGGTTATTTCTACAAGTGATCCTAAGTATTATAAATGGACTCAGTGGATTTTTAAAAAACTTTATGAAGATGGTCTTGCTAAACTTATTGATATGCCTGTAAATTGGTGTGAAGAACTTGGTACAGTTCTTGCTAATGATGAAGTAATTGATGGTAAAAGTGAAAGAGGAGGTTATCCTGTTGTACGTCGTAATATGAAACAATGGGTAATTGATATGCCAGCTTATGCTGAAAGGTTACTTGAGGGATTAGAGAAAATTAATTGGCCTGAGTCTACTAAAGAGATACAAAGAAACTGGATTGGTAAAAGTGTCGGAGCAGAAGTAACATTTAAAGTATCTGGTCTTGATAAAGATTTTACAGTTTTTACAACTCGTCCAGATACATTATTTGGTGCAACTTATTGTGTGCTAGCGCCAGAACATGATTTAGTTGATGAAATAACTACAACTGATGAGAAAGAAAAAGTAGAGTCTTATAAAAAAGAATGTGCTTCTAAAAGCGATCTTGAAAGAACTGAACTTAATAAAGATAAAACAGGAGTATTTACTGGGGCATATGCAATTAATCCTGTTAATGATGAAAAAATTCCAATTTGGATTAGTGATTATGTTTTAGCAAGTTATGGAACCGGAGCAATTATGGCTGTTCCTGCTCATGATGAAAGAGATTTTGAGTTTGCTAAGAAATTTGATATTGATATAATACCTGTTATTGAAGGTGGAGATGTTAAAGTAGAAGCCTATACTGGTGATGGAGTTCATATTAATTCTTCATTTTTAGATGGACTTAATAAACAAGATGCTATTGATAAAATAATTAGCTGGTTAGAAGATAAAGGATATGGTAAAAAGAAAGTAAATTATCGTCTTCGTGAATGGATTTTTGCTCGTCAAAGATACTGGGGAGAACCAGTTCCAGTTGTTTATCTTGAAGATGGAAAGATTATGGCTTTAGATGATAAGGATTTACCACTTGTTTTACCACCTTTAAAAGATTATAAAGGTAAGAATGGAAAAGCTCCACTTGATAATGCAACTGAGTGGAAAAATGTTATAATAGATGGGAAAAAATGCACACGTGAAACTTCAACAATGCCTGGTTCAGCAGGATCTTCCTGGTACTTTTTAAGATATATTGATCCTTGTAATGATAATTGTTTTGCAGATAAAAAACTTCTTGAACACTGGATGCCAGTAGATTTATACGTTGGTGGTCCAGAACATGCATGTGGACATTTGTTATATTCTAGAATGTGGAATAATTATTTATATGATAAAGGTTTAGTTCCTGTTAAGGAGCCATTTCAAAAACTTGTTCATCAAGGAATGATTCTAGGATCTAATGGTCAAAAAATGGGTAAAAGATTCCCAGAATTTGTTGTTAATCCTAATGACATTGTAAGAGATTATGGAGCAGATACTTTAAGGCTTTATGAAATGTTTATGGGACCACTTGAGGCAGATAAACCTTGGAATGATAGAGGAGTAGTTGGAGCAAGAAAGTTCTTAGATAGAATATGGAGACTTTATACTGAAGAGAACAAAATAAAAGATGAAGCTAATTCTAATCTTGATAGAGTTTATAATGAAACAGTAAAAAAAGTAACTGATGATTTTGAAACACTTAACTTTAATACTGCGATTAGTTCTATGATGGTATTTATTAATAGTGTTTATAAAGAAGAAGTATTTCCTTTAGAATATGCTAGTAACTTTTTAAAACTTCTTAATCCAGTGTGCCCTCATATAACAGAAGAACTTTGGGAAAAACTAGGAAATAATAAAACTATTGCGTTTGAAAAATGGCCTACATATGATGAAGCTAAACTTGTTATAGATACTAAAACAATAGCAGTTCAAGTAAATGGAAAAGTACGTGGTGAAATAACTATTTCAGTATCTGAAGATGAGGATGTAATTAAGGAAAAAGCTTTAGAATGTGACAATGTAAAACGTCATCTTGAAGGAAAGACAATAGTTAAAGTTATAGTAATTAAAGGAAAAATAGTAAATATTGTTGTTAAGTAGGAAGTGTTTGATATGAAAATTTTTATAATATGTAGTAAAGCTTTTTATAAAGATATAGAGCCTATAAAAGCAAAATTAGAGGAAAAAAGGTTTAATGTAACACTTCCTAATTGTTATGATGAACCAGATGCTGAGAAAAAGGCATACGATCTTGGTGGTAATGCTCATTCAGAGTTTAAGGCTCGTATGTATAGAAAAAGTTTAGAAACAATTAAAGAAATGGATGCAGTATTAGTTCTTAATTATGATAAAAACGGTAATAAAAATTATATTGGAGGAGCAACATTTTTAGAAATGTATGAAGCTTTCATGAACGATAAAAAAATTTATTTATATAATGATATTCCTGATGGAATGCTTTATGATGAAATTGAAGGCTTTTCTCCAGTTATATTACACGGGAATTTAGATTTAATAAAATAAGAGACGAAAGGAAATTAATAAAATTTTC
>JBJEYJ010000173.1:0-3394 GCA_051886655.1 Bacilli bacterium
TTCTTCTATTTTTATGTCTGCTCCTACATTTGATAGTTTTTCTATGATTCCTTCGTATCCTCTTAGGATGTGTTCTACTTTGTTTATAGTTGTTTTTCCTTCGGCAATTAAGCCTGCGATTACAAGAGCTGCTCCGGCTCTTAAATCTGTTGCAACTACTTCTTCTCCTTTTAGTTCTGTTTTTCCTTGAATTGTTGCTATTCTATCGTTTGTTTCTATGTTTGCTCCCATTTTATTCAAGTATTCTACGTGCATGTATCTATTTTCGTATATTGTTTCTTCTATTTGAGATTTACCTTTACACTGAGTTAATAACACTGAGAATGGTTGTTGAAGATCTGTTGCAAATCCTGGATAATAGTAGGTTTTTATATTTACTGGTTTTAAATTATCAACTTTTTTGCAGATTATGGAATCTTCTTCTATTTCGATATCTGCTCCGGCTTCTTTTAATTTTGATGTTAAGGCTTCGATGTGTTCTGGAATTATATTGCTTATTTTTAGAGGATTTCCTAGAAGCGCTCCGATTATGGTATAGGTTCCTGCTTCTATTCTATCGGGAATTATTTCTGCAAATCCTTTGGTTAGTTTTTTTACTCCTTTTATTTTAATAACACTTGTTCCTGCGCCTACTATTTTGGCTCCCATGTTATTTAGGAAAGTTGCAACGTTTACTATTTCTGGTTCTCTAGCAGCATTTTCAATAATTGTTGTCCCTTCTGCTTTAGTTGCTGCGAGCATTATATTTATTGTGGCACCGACTGATGCTACATCAAGATACATTTGGGCTCCTTTTAATTTATCTGCTTTTATTATGTATTTATCATTTTCTTCTTCTATTGTTGCTCCAAGTTTTTTAAAACCTTCTAGGTGTAAATTGATAGGACGTGAGCCTATTTTACAACCTCCAGGAAAATACATTTCTACGTATTTATATTTTGCAAGTAACGCTCCCATGAAATAATATGATGCTCTTAGTTTGCTTGATATTTCTGTAGGAATTACTTTGTTTTCCATATTTTTTGGATTTATTATCATGCTTTCAGTAGCGCGTTTTACATCTATGTTTAGGAAGGACAGAATTTCCTCTAATGAATCAATATCTGATATTTCTGGTACATTGCAAATTGTTGCTTCTTCATCTGTCATTATTGCTGCAGGAATTATAGCAACTGCGGCATTTTTTGCTCCACTTATTCTTATTGTTCCTTCGAGTTCGTTTTGTCCATTTATAATTATTTTTTTCATACTGCACCTCTCATTTATATTGTAATATATGTCTATTTTTCTAGGTAAGTTCCTAACTTATCAACAATATAATATCATTATTTAGTCTGTTTTTCAATTAAAAATGGGCTTTTTAATGTTTTTTAGAACATTTCTATTACTTCTTTTAATTCTTTTATAACCTTATAACCTTTTCCATTTCCTTTTAAACTAAATCTGACTGAAATTCCTCCTTCTTTTTCCCAATCTCTTAAGTTGCCTGTATAGTCATCTATTAAAATTGCATCTTTTGTCTCTATCATTTTAGTTTTTGGAACTTCTTTTGGGCAAGGTATTATTGTTATGTCTTTAAAATACTTTCTTAAGTAATTTATTTTTAATATTCCTTCATTTATTGAATTTATGTGAGTTAGAATTGCTAAATTAAACTTTTTACTTTCTATTATTTTGTATATGTCGTTTATGGCATCTCCAATTATATTTCTGTCTTTTATTATATTTTTCCAGGGATAATTTATGAAAAATTCTTTTTCTGTTTCTTTAGTGATGTTTTGTTTTTTATAATCTTCAAAGATTAGAGTCATTGTATCTAGTATTACGCCATCAAAATCTATATATAAATTTTTCTTTTCCATACCTTTTTCCTCCTTTTTATATTTTATTAGTTTAATTCACAAAAAAGCAAGGCTTTTTTACCTTGCATTAATTAATTAACTTTTTCATAAATTCCTGTATACTTATAACCTTGATTTATTAAGGTTTCATCATTTTTACTATATGACCATGCTGTGTATGTATTTGTTTCTTCTTCTTTTATTAATCTACGAGTCTTTTTGTGATAATAGTACACTGTTTCTGTTTCTGTAACTAATTTTTTGTCATATGCGATGAATTCTGATACTGTTGCATATACTGGAATTTCTGTTTTTACTACATTATTACATACTGCTCTTAAAGATTCTTCTGAAGTTGAAACTTTTGTAGTTGTTGTAGTACTTCTTACATATTTTTTGAATACATATTGGTGACTTGAATTACATACATCCCCACAATTTGTAAAGTCGAAATCAATCCATTCATATTTTACATTGTTAGTATTTGCAGGAATTGAACTTGTTGTTACTGTTCCAACGTATCTCCATCCAGATGTTACTTGATATGTTGTACTTGTTGTTTTATCTATGAAGTAATCGTAACCACTACAAGCCCATCTTGAATATGTTCCCATAAGAACTTTTTTGTCTTGATATATTGGTTTTGATTTATCTACAACTTTTTTAGTTGTGGTTATTGTTTTAGTTGCACTATCATTTTTTTCGTACCAATCAAATTCATGTTTTCCCCAATTGATGTTGTTATTATTTGGATCATATTCTATATCATCAGACCAATTTGACCAATCACTATATTGTCTTTCTGTAGTTACTGTTTTTTTGTATAAGTATTTGTATTTTGTTGGTTGTGGATTACATGCTTTTTCGTATGCTGACTTGCTTACACTATTACCTTTATTATCATAATATTTACCATTTACTACAGCACAGTAATATTTTGCTGGTTTTGATTTACATGCTTTTTCATATGAAGCTTTGCTTACAACTTTTCCTTTATCATTGTAATATTTACCATTTACTTTAGCACAATAATATTTTGCTGGTTGTGGTTTGACAGGTGTTGGTTTAATTATTTTTTTGATGTTATTTGTTACTTTTTGGAATATACTTTGTTGTTTTGGTTTTGATTTTGTTACTTCCTTCTTTTCACAAATATCATTTAAACAATAATTGTAACATCCTAGATATACTATTATATAGTCTTCTTCGTCTCCACACGATAGATTAACTTTCATCTTGTATTCTTTATCCATTTTTGTTATTTCAACATAAGAATCATCAGGATCACACATATCACCATTTTTGTCTTTTATACTTAATAAAAGTTTCATTTCTAACATTTCTCCAAGTGTTAGTTTTTTAGTGTCTCCTTCTTTTTTAGGTAATCTATCAGTTGTATAATATGCTATAGCTACTTCTTTCATTGTGTCTATGTTTTCTTGGAAAATTCTATCATATAATGGTGATAAACTTTCTGTTATTGAATCTTTTATTCCTTGTTTAGTTGGAAATAACCATAATAAGATAAATATTAGAAGTGCTACTAAAAGAAA
>JBJEYJ010000173.1:3494-5275 GCA_051886655.1 Bacilli bacterium
CTTTCTATAGTCATTACTTTTTGTTCTACTGGTGCAGATTGTGTCTGTGTTGGAGTTGTTTCTGTCTGTGGTGTTGATTTTTCTTCTGCTGGTGCGTTTTTGTATTCTTCTTTTTTTTCTATAATTTCGTCTGGTTCATTTTCTGCTGCTCTTTGTTTTTGTCCATTTGCATATCCAGCGTTATATCCTGGTGTATTTTTTGCTTTTCCTCTTCCTGCATAACCATCAGAACGTCCTTGAGCATAATCTTTTTCGTAATTGCTTGCTTCTTGTTCTAATTGCTCTTTCTTTTCTTCTTCTTTTTTGTTTGCTTCGTTCATACTTGTATCTTTTTTACCATCACCATCAGTATCAACTTTTACATTAGCATCAGCTTTCTTTTCTGCTTCTTTTACTGCTTCTTTACCAAATTTTTTGATTGCTTCTTTTTTGCTTATTTTGATTGTTTTTCCTGATTTTGTTACATAAGTATATGTAGTGGTGCCACCAATTAAATAACCTCCTGAAACTAATGCAGCATGCATTTTTAGACCTTTTTCTGTTGTTTCCATATCAAATTTATCTCTAGATTTTAGATCTACATTTATGTTTTGTTTATCCATTTCAATCCATGCTTTATCTATTAATTCTCTTTGTTTATCGGTTACATCTTTTGATTTTGCGTAAGAGTCTAATTTATTAGCACCTTCGTTGTTTGTTTTTACTTTTTCTATAAATTTAACTAATTTTTTACTTGAGCGTCCTTCATCAGATATAACTATATTAGAACCTTCTCCTAAATATGCTACGTTTACACCAGAAGCGGTATAAGTTAAACCTGTTTCCATTAATTCTTCAAAGTGGTTATCTATTTCTTTTGTTGTTTTATTACCTTTAATTGCTGATAAAGCAAAATCTTCTTCTGTTTTCATTTCATTTCTTGTGTTTTCATCATGAATTAATGTATATTCTCCAGTGCTTTCTTCTGAAACATATAATCCTTTATGAGTAACTGCTCCAGCTGATAGGTAGTCACAGAATCTAGTTTCATCATAATCAAGCGAAACAAAGTTTGTATTTTCAGCGTTTGAAATATCTTGTACTGCGGATACTTCTCTTGCTTTTAAGAATAGTACATCTCCATCAGCATCTTGATACTTAGCCATTCTTTCATTGTATTCACTTTGCCATTGATCTGTTTCTTGTAGTTGTTTTACTATTTTTTTACCATTTTTTGTTTTTAATAATTTTTCATAAATTTTTAATAATTGTGGGTTTTGTTCGCTTATTTCACCATCTTTACTTTGACTTGTTGATTTAGCATAAGATTCTTTACTTAATTTTGTTGTTGTTCCTATACCATAAGCTATGGTAGTAAGTGCTAATACCGCTGCTGTACTTATTGCCGCGATTTTTTTCATCATTTTGTTATCTGCTTTATGGTTTTCTTTAACAGACTTTTTATACTCTTTATATTTTTGTTTTTGTTCTGCTTTTTTCATGTTTTCAAAATATGAAGCTTTTTTTAACTCGATTTCTCCACCAAAAAACTCATTAAAAAAATCATTGTATTCAGAATCAATACTTCTTAATTCTTCCATATATTTGGTATTATCTGTGGTGTTTTTTATTTTTTTAATTTCTACTTCTCCATTTTGATTTTCAATACTAACCCAGATTATTTTTCCATTTTCATCTTTACAAATACTATATCTATTTTCCATAAATTTTTCCCCCTTCTTTTTTGGATTGGCATTATTATAACACTTTTGACTAAATTTGTCAAACTTTATTTATAGTTT
>JBJEYJ010000174.1:0-5271 GCA_051886655.1 Bacilli bacterium
TATCAAGTTTTGCATTACTTGACTTGTCTAGTTTATATTATAAGAGTCTTTCTAAATTCATCTTAAGCATTATTATTATATCACTATCCCCCAAAAACTACAACATAGCGTTTTTTTATAATAATTCAATAATAAGTGGTCCTAAAAGAAGTAATAAAAGAAGTGGAATAAAGAAAATAACACTAACAACACTTATTTTAATTGGTATTTTACTAATAAAAGCCTTTGTTTCAAGTAATCTTTTTTCTCTTATATAGGCTATTTGCGAATAAACTGTTTCAATGATGTTATTACCAAACATATTAGATTGTCTTATATTAAGAATTATATTATTTACTGTATCCGATGGAATTCTATATTTAAGTTCTTCTAAAGCACTATCTAAATCTTTTCCATAATTTACATCCTTTATAACTTTTTTAAACTCATCAGAAAGCTCTGAATCAATATTAAGAGTAGTAACCTCTATCGCAGTTTTTATATTTCTACCAGCCTCTAAAGAAAGTACTAGTATCTCAAAAAAATAAAGTGAATCTTTTTCCAAAATTTTTCTTCTTTTTTCAATTTTAGTATCCACAACAATTGGAAAAAACAGTTGATAGACTAAAAAACTTACTAAAGGGGCAATAAAATAACCAAAATCAATAAAATAAAGTATTGATATAAATACAACAACTGAAATAAATAATCTTATATTAAGTAAATCAACTGCATCTAACTTATTATTTACTCCCAAAAGATTAGTCTTCTCTTCTGCCATTTTTAAATTCTTTTTACTAAAAATTCTATAACTTATACTTTTTTTATTTTTCATAAATTTATCACTCCTTTATTTTTATAAGTTTTCTAACAATAACAATATAAAGGACATATATAGTTAGAATAAATATAAGTAATACTTTACCAATTAAAGTAGTAACAAAAGGAGCAAAGTAATCAGGATTAAGAATATAAATCATAATAAATATAATAAGCGGTATAGCAACTAAAATTTTAAAAACAAAATTTGATAATGCTGTAACAGACTTAAGTTCATCATTAAGTTTCTTTCGTTCAAAAAAACTTCTTTCAATAGAGGAAAATACTTTAACTATATTTCCTCCAGTTTTATTAAGAATTACCAAAGAAGAAGCCATATATTTAGTTTCTTCCAGTTTTATTCTTGAAGAAAGTCTATCAAAAACAACATCAAGAGAAAGTCCATATGTCAAATCAATATACATTTTCTTAAACTCTTCACTAATTGGACCATCTAATTCCTTAGATACAATTTCAACAGCCTGCATAATACTTCTTCCAGATTTAAAAGCATTACTCATAATAAGAACTGCCTTAAACAAATCATTTTCTATTTGTTTTTGTTTTCTTTTATTATCAATAATTAAGAATATATCTGGAATAAAGAAACCAATTAAAAGAGTTATAATAACTTGAAAAACACTAAGAGATTGTCCTCTTAAAACATCAGAAATTATTGTAATAACAAGTGCAATTACACTAATTAATATTTTATTAGCAATTATATCCATTGCCTTATCTCTAATTATTTTTGTTTTATCAAGATATTTATCATATCTTTTGCTATAGCTAACTAAAACTTTAGATTTAGATAAACTTTTAGAAAACCTTGCTATTAAATAACTATATTTTAATCTTAAATAGTCAAAGAACGATAAAGGTTTATCAGTGATAGATAAAGTAGAAAACCTAGTTATTCTTCTTTCAAGCTCAAGAATATTTTTAAGTTTCAAAAGAAGAATGACTATAAATAAAAGTCCAAATATAATTAAAAATTGTACAGTTATAAATAGTATTGAATTCCCCATATTACCTATCCCTTTCTATTCTTATTTTATTTTTTCAAAAATATCATCTATATCATCTATTCCCTTAGATTTTATCTTGTTGTAAACTTTAGGAACATATTTATACATAATATATGATCCATTGACTTCACCACTTTTAGTAAGCCCTTTTTGATTAAAAGCAAATATTTCTCTAAGATTTATTTCTCCATCTTTTAAATTATATACTTCAGAAATAGAAACTATCTTTCTTTTTCCATCTTGAAGTCTTTCAATATATACAACTAAATCAATAGCTTTTTCTATATATTCACGAATTGCTGTAACTGGAATTTGAATTCCGCTCATAAGAACCATTGTTTCTAATCTATTAAGTGCATCTTTTGGACCATTGGCATGAAGCGTAGATAAACTTCCTTCATGTCCTGTATTCATAGCTTGAAGCATATCAAAAGCTTCTTTACCACGAACTTCTCCAACTATTATTCTGTCAGGCCTCATACGAAGAGAATTTATAACTAAATCACGAATGGTTACTTCCCCTTCTTTTTCATAATTCATATTTCTTGTTTCTAAAGTAATTACATGATCTTGTTTAAGCTTAAGTTCTGCAGCATCTTCAATTGTAATAATACGTTCATCATTACTAATAAGTGAAGATAAAACATTTAAAACTGTAGTTTTACCAGAACCTGTTCCTCCGCAAATTAAAATATTTAGTTTACTCTTAACCGCAGCATCCAAAAACCTAGCCATATAACTTGTAAGAGTTCCCATCCTAAGTAAATCTTCCATAGTATTTAAATTCTTTTTAAACTTTCTTATAGTAAGAACTGGTCCATTTAAAGAAAGCGGAGGTATAACAGCATTTATTCTAGAACCATCTTTAAGTCTTGAATCAACCATTGGGTTTGCAACATCAATTGTTCTACCAAGTGGTTGTATCATTCTTTGAATTGTCCTTATAATATGTTCATCATTTATAAATGAAACTGAATCATCTTTTATAACTTTACCATCTATTTCAATATAAATCTTATCTGGTCCATTAACCATTATTTCAGTAATATTTTTATCATCTAAAAGCTCTGTAATTGGACCATATCCATGAATTTCATTTTCAATTAAGTTAAATATATGATTTCTTTCTAAATTAGAAAGATCATATCCTTCCAAAGCATCATCAATTTCATTATTTATATATTCTGTCAAAAGTTCATTATCAGGAACATCGTTATCAATAATATTTTGAATAACTTTATTTCTTAAATTATCAAGAAGAATTTTATCTTCAAAAATATCATAATCATCAGAAATAACTTCTTTAGAAGGCATTACTTTTTCTTCTAGTTCAAAAGCTTCTGAAAGTGTTTTTCTCATTTCTTATCCTCCTTTTCTTGCATCAAAAGAGTATTTGCAATATTCTTAAGTTTTTCATAATCTTTTCTATCACTAAAAGATAAACCTTTATTAAAAATAACTATTTTTCCTTCTAAAATATATTTATCAATATTTCTAATATACATAGACTTAGAAATAGTAAAATCAACATTATTTTTAATAATATTTCTTATATCAAAAAGAGAATAATAACCTTTTCCTGGCATAACCGATTCATTTAAAAGAGTATAATAATTTTGATAACCAACATCTTTCATAATTGAAATAAAAGATTTTGTATTTTTAAGATCAAAAGTATCATTCGTAAACACATATAAAATAGAATCACTATTATCAAGAGAAATTATATTAATCTCATCAAGAACATGACTTGTATCGACTAAAATAACATCATACTTATACACAACATTTCTAAATATAAGCGGAATATATTTAGAATCTATTTTATTAGCCATTCTAGGGTCTTTAGGAGCTGCTATTATATCTATATTTTCACTATAGGAAAACAAATAATCTTCTATTTTTTCATATCTATTATTAGTAAGATCTTCAACTAAATTAAATATAGTTCTATCATTTGTAGAATTTAAATAAGTAGCAATAGCACCACCATATAAATCTAAATCTATCACAAGTGTTTTAAGTCCTAATTTTTCATAAACTCCTGCTAAATTTAGAGTAGTAATAGTTTTACCTACCCCGCCTTTAGTAGAAGTAACAGTAATAATCTTTCCCTTAGAATTTTTCATATTATTTCCCCTTTTCTTCTATAATGAGTTTACCATTAACAAGCTTACCGCTTAAATTCACCTCTAAGTTATACTTGTCATAACCTATAATTTTACCAAAAATAGGATCAATTTTATTCATAAGATGAATACTATTATTTTCTATTGATATAATCTCAATATTTTTATCATTTTCTTTAATCACTTTTATAACATCTTCTGAAGATTTATTATCTTTTATAATTGACATTAAAGAAGAATTTGCAATTCCTTCAAGTTCAGTATTCTTTCTTGATATATATGCAGAATCAAAAACAAAAGCAAATAACATCATAATAAATGGTATAAGTACAACAAATAGTACCAAAGTTTGTCCTTTATTATTCATACAAAATAGTCCTTTCAGTCTTTATAATAAAAGGATTATCGAAAAAAAGTGATGAGAATGGAGTAATTAATTTTACTTTTTTACTAGTTTTTATTTTTAAAGTATCAGTAAAAGGAACAAAATCCACTTTAACATTTTTATCATTAATTACATTTTCTATATAATCATTTGATTTTCCTTCTTCCTTTAAAGAAACAATATCATTAGTAATACCTTCTAAATTATTTTTTTGATAAAATATATTAGAAAAATCTATAATGACAAAAATTATCATTAAAACAATTGGTAAAATTATAACAAATTCTACTAAAGCCTGTCCTTTATTTTTCAGTTTCATTTGGATCAGCACAATATCCTTCCCCAGATTTATCACCCTTTACGTATACTTCTCCAACCAGTTCACAAGAAGATTTAGTAATGGCATCTTTTAAATATCCTCCTAAAAGTGTAACTAAAGAAATAGCAACAACACTAATAAGCGCAATAATTAAAACATATTCTACCAAGGTTTGACCGTTATTGTTTACTCTTTTCATCATCCTCACCTATTTTCCTACTTTAATTTTATAAAAAATGAAGAAAAAAGTCAATTAATATTACTATTATTTATCAGTTTTACATATAAATTATTAGGTGATCTTATGGAAACAATAAAAAAATACTTAACTAGTCTAGGTATAACACTAGGACTAATCTTAGCATTTAGCTTCTTTTTAAATATTTTAAATTATTTTGATTTGTTAAATAGTGACATTTATAAAATAATTTTAATTATTACATCAGCCATATCAATTTTAGCGGGATCTTTCATCCTAGGTAAAAAATCAGATAACAAGGGTTATTTAGAAGGCATAAAATTTGGTCTTATCACAACTATTTTATTTTTAATTATTTCGTTTTTAGCATTTGATCAAAAAGTAACAATATCTAGTTTTATATATTATCTAAT
>JBJEYJ010000175.1:0-20114 GCA_051886655.1 Bacilli bacterium
GTTGTTTCATTTAAGTAATCTTCATATTCTTTTTCATCTACAAATGATTTTACTACATCATTTACTGCTTCTCTTAAAATTTCTTCATCTAATATATAAAGATATTCTTTTATTTTTTTTGTTTCATTTTTTCCTTTTTCTTTTACGTCTGTTATGGTAACGGTATAACCATTTATTGTAAAGTCTTCTTCAGTAGATATTTTATTATATATATTCTCAACTGATTCTGTTTTTTCATTGTATGTAGTTTCTTGTCTTATTTTTAGACCTTGAGGAATGTAAACGCTATCAACATTATATTTGTTTTTTAAATCTTGTTGTCTTTCGTTTACGTAGTCTTCTAATTCTTTTTTATTTTCTATAATTCCTAATGATTTGCCATTTAAATAGATTCGATATACGTTTTGTGCTTCGTAAAAAACGTAAGATGTGCTTTCTAATATTACTATTATTATGCTTATTGCAAATGCTAAAATGGCAAGAAAGATATAACTTGATTTATTCACTAGGTTTCACCTCTTTTTGTTCTTCATTTTTATAATTCATAAATGATAAGGTATTCTTTTTAAATAATACTTCAGCAGTTCCTATTTTACCACTTCTATTTTTTCTGATTATTATTTCTGTTTTACTCATATTATCATCTATTTTTGAGTTTTCGTTATAGTAATCATCTCTATAGATGAATGCTACTATATCTGCGTCTTGTTCAATTGAACCTGATTCTCTTAAATCACTTAAAACAGGTCTTTTATTTTCTCTTAACTCTGGAGTTCTTGATAATTGGGCTAATGTAATTACTGGTATTTGTAGTTCTAAGGCTAGAGTTTTTAATGCTCTTGAAATCTCTGATACTTCTTGCTGTCTGTTACCGGCATATTTTCCCATACTTCCGATTAGAGTTAAGTAATCGATTAGGATTATTCCTAAGTTTTCATCTTGGCTAGCTATTCTTCTGGCTTTGGCTTTTATGTCTCCGATTGTTACTCCAGGTGAATCATCTATGTAAATATTTGTATCTGCGAGCTGGCTTATTGCTTCGTTTACTCTTTGCCAATCTTTGCTATCTAGTGAACCATTTTGCAATTTTTTAGCATCTACTTGTCCAAGTGAAGATATCATACGTGATACTAGTTGTTCAGCACGCATTTCTAGAGTAAATATGATTACTGATTTTTTTGATTTTAATGCTACATTTGTTGCGATGTTTAGGGCGAGAGCTGTTTTTCCCATGGCAGGACGTGCTGCTAGGATGACTAATTCATTCTTGTGAAATCCATCTGTTATGTTATCTAAGTCGTAAAAACCTGATGGCATACCACTTATTTTTCCTTTGTTGTTTGCTAGCTTTTCTAAATTTTCCTGAAATTCTGTAAGAACTTCTGGCATTTGTTTAATGTCTGATGATTTTCTGTTTTTTACTACATTTAATATTTTACTTTCTGCTTTATCTAGGGTTTCATTTATAGAAAATTCGTTTGTATACCCTAAAGTTGCTATTTCTGTTGCTTCTTCTATTAAGTTTCTTAAAATACTTTTATCGTCTACTATTTTTATGTAGTGATCAATGTTTGCTGCGGTTGGGGTGTTTTCTAAAATTTCAGATAAATATTCTACTCCTCCAACTTCATTTAATGTGTTTTGATCTTTTAATTCTGTTGTTAAGGTTGTTATGTCTACTGCTACTTTTTTTGATTGTAAGTTTTTTAGAGCAGAAAATATTTTTGCATGTTTATCTAAAAAGAAACTATCTGTTGTTAGAGTTTCTACTGCTTTTTGAAGTGCATATTTTGATAGTAACATTGACCCTAAAACAGATTGTTCTGCTTCTACATTATTGGGTATTTCTTTTTTCATAAACAACACCTACTTTTTTACTTCTATTTTTATTGTGGCAACGATATCCTTGTATAAATTTATTTGTACTTCATGGAATCCTAGTGATGCTATAGGATTATTGATTATTATTTGTTTTTTATCTAATTTGTATTTTGAATCTAATTTTTCTTTTATTTGTTTTACTGAGATACTTCCAAATACTTTATCATGTTCTCCTGTTTTTACTGTGAAAGATATTTTTTCTTTTTCTAGATTTTCTTTATCTTTTAATGCTTTTTTTCTATTTTCTTCATCTTTTTGTTTTTTTGCTCGTTGTTCACGATCAAGAATTTTTAAACTTTCTTTTGTTTCTTTTATCGCATAACCATTTTTGATTAAGAAGTTTTTAGCATAACCATCTTTTACTTCTTTTATTTCTCCCTTTTTTCCTTGACCTTTTACGTCTTTTATAAAGATTACTTTCATATTTTCACCTTCTTATTTTATTTTTTCATTTATTTGCTGTTCTACTTTTTTAATTGTAATATTTTCTATAACTGCTGCTGCTTCGGTTTTGTTTCCTCCACCACCGAATTCTTCCATTAGTTTTCCTGCATTAATCTTTTTGATTGATCTAGCGCTAACTCCTACTTTATTTTTGTCTAGGTATCCTATTGCAAATGATGTTTTTATTCCTTTAAATTCTAAAAGAAGATCTGCTGTTTTTGCTAATTCTTGTGATGTATAAATTTTTCCTTTTTGTCCTGTTGCTATAGCTATTTCTCCATCTATTTTGGTATTACTTACCATTTTTGAACGATTTACGTATTCTTCTAGATCTTGCTTTAAAAACATTTGTGCTTCATCAATATCTGCGCCTTTTGTTGCTAAGTAATAGCAATAAAAGAATGCTTTTCTTGTCATTTTATACATAAAATTGTTAGTGTCTAGTGCTATTCCTCCAAGCATTAATGTTGCATATTGTTTTGGAACTTTTATCCTAAATTTATTTAAAAGACTTGCTACTATTTCACAGGTTGATGTTGCTCTTTCTTCGATGTGAAGATTTTTTGATTTAAGTGTTGCACTAGATTTTGTATGATGATCTATTACTGTAACTGTTTTAAAATTTGGTAATAAATCCTCACAACTTATTAACTTTGGTTTGTTAGTATCTAAAATAAATAGAATTGATTTAGGAGTTATTAACTTTTTTGCCTCTTTTGAGGAGATTATATTAACTTTTGTTGCTATTTTGTCAATTGCAGATTTTGTTGCAGGTTCTATTTCTTTGTCGTTTATAATTAGGTAAGTTTTCTTTTTGAATTTTTTTGTTATTAGAGTGAATCCTACCATAGATGCAAAGGCATCTAAGTCTATGTTATTGTGCGCAACTAAAAATACATTTTTTGATAATAACACTTCTTTGGTTATTTGTTTTTTCAATTCTTTAAGACTCATAATATGCCTCCTTGTTTCTTTAAATATTATATCATTATACTATTGGAGTAGCAAGTTTTGTATTTAAAAATTCAAGAATTAATCTTGAATTTTTATACTTTAATATATATTATTTTATCGTTTCTTATATGTAACATGATATTCTTCTAATGTGTCTTCTCCATCAGTTTCTAATTCAATAGATGACATAATTTTTTCATTTTTAGATTTTTGTCTTAATTTTACTATAGCTTTTAATTCTAGTTGTTTTATTCTTTGTTCTGATAAATTTAAAATTTCTTCAATTTCTTTGTAACTTTTTTCTATTCCATCATTTAATCCATATTTTTCTGTTATTACAACCTGTTCCTTTGGGGGTAATTGTTTTATTAAATCTTTAAGTGTTGTTTTTAATTGTGATTTTTCAATATTATTTATTTCATTTTTGTTTGAAATTATTTCTTCTTGATTTTCAGCAATTTCTTCTAGGCTTGTTGTTAATAAAAGTTCGATTTTTGTTAAATATTTTTCTTTGCTTTTTTGTGATAGATGCCCACTTTGTATTAGATAATCTGTTATTTTTTCTGCCATGGATTTACTTTCATCTTGTTCTAGGTTAAGCTCTTTTTCTTGATTTTTGATAGCATCATATATTTCAAATGTTGTATTCTGCAAGTATTCTAGTTCAGGTATTCCTCTTATTATTTCTCTTATTATACATTTATTAGCATATGCAAAAAAATTTGTACCTTTTGTATAGTCGAATTTGTCTACTGCTTTTATTATTCCTTCATATCCATATGATTCTACTTCATATTGATTTAACCCATATTCTTTAGCAATTTTTTGTGCAACAAGTGGTACTTTATGAAGTCCATTTAAAATTAATTGTTCTCTTATTATCGGATCATTTGTCATTTTTAATAAGGCAAATTTTTCTGTTATTTCTTTTTGTGTTAGTTGTTTTGGTAAAATTTTTTGTTTAAATGCACCAACATAATTATAGTTTTCTATATTTTTATCCATTTGATTATATTCATCTTCTATTGTAATTCCATTTTCTGTTAGATAATTTAATATTCTATTATTTTGTTCTTCTGATAAGTTCATTTTTAATATTTCTGTTATTTCTACACTTGGATAAATTACTACGTTTCCAGTATCTTCATCTGTTCTTTTCTTTATCGTTACTATGTTATCAAGTATGTTTTCCTCAAAATATTTAAATAAATCTTTTTCTTTTTCTATTTGTTTATTTTCTGTATCCATAATTTTTTCTCCTTTTTTTCTTTATTATATATCAAAGTAACAAAAAAATAAACAAATTAATGTTTATTTTACGAATGGTAATAAGCCAATAACACGAGCTTTTTTGATTTCTCCGGCGATATATCTTTGATGTTTTGCACAAGCTCCAGTTACACGTCTTGGAAGGATTTTTCCTCTTTCATTTGTATATTTTTTAAGAATATCTACATCTTTGTAGTTTATTTGTTTACCTTCACACATGTAACATCTTTTTTTTCTTTTTTTATAAAATTCTGCCATGTTTTTTCCTCCTTATAGATTAAAATGGCAAGTCATTTTCTTCAATTTTTATTTCTGCTCCAAAATCTTTAAATGGATCATCTGGAATGTCGTTTAAGTTAACTTCTTTTTGTTCTCCCAAGTTATATGGATTAACACTATTATTTTCTACTCTTTGTTCACGACTTGCTTTAGTATCTAAAAATTGAACATTATTTGCAACAACTTCAGTTCTGTATCTATTTTGACCATTTTGATCTTGATATTTACTTACTTGAATTCGTCCATCTATTGCAACTTGACTGCCTTTATTTAAATAATTCTTACAGTTTTCTGCTTGTTTGTTCCAAACAACTATATTGATAAAATCAGCTTCTCTTTCTCCACTTTGTGAAGTAAAATTTCTATTTACCGCTAGGGAGAAAGATGCAACTGGTAAATTTGACGAAGTATATCTTAATTCTGGATCTGCTGTTAATCTTCCTATTAAAAATACTTTATTCATTTTTTGCACCTCTAATCTTCTATTTTTGTTACTAAAGCACGTATAACAGTATCACTTATGTTAACAATACGATTAAATTCGTTTATTGCTTCTTTTGGTGCTTCTACTGTTAAAAGAAAATAGTAACCTGTTTTATGTTTTTTTATTTCATAAGCAAGGTCTCTTTGTCCCATTTCTTTTTCTTCAAGTATGTTTGCTTTGTTATCTGTTAGTAACTTTTTCATGTCTTCAAATGCTTTTTTAATATTTGCTTCTTCTAATGTTGGTTTTACTATGAACATGATTTCGTACTTATTCATACTTTACACCTCCTTTTGGACTTATGGCTTCTTTATTGAAGCAAGGAGTAACTTAATTACTCGTTTTGTATTATACCAATTAATTATATGTTTGTCTAGTTTTTTTAAGAATTTGCTGAATTGTAGTACTAAAAAAGCTAACTTTTTGGTTAGCTTATTCTGTTAATTATTTAGTTTTATGTTATTAAATTCTTCGCCAAGAATATCTTTTATTTGTTTTAAGTGGCCTGGATTTTCTGGGTTAAGTAAATAGTTTTGGATTAGACCGTAACTTGGGTATTCGTTTGCTTCGATTACTACTGGACCATCTTCAGTTATGGCAACATCCCAACCTATGTATCTTATTTCTGGAATTAGTAGGGCAGCTTCTTTTACCATTTCGAATGATTCTTTGACGTATGGAATTTTTTTGATTTTATTAAACTCAAATCCTGTTAGTGGATGTTTGTCAAATATTACTCCAGCATCATCTATAAATTTGCAAGCTGGCGTTCCATCTTCATTTAATCTCATATATGCATCCCAACACTGGATAGCAGGGTTTTCATCTAAGCTTATTCTGAAGGAGTTAGCTAATACATGAGCTTTTCCATCTTTGTAGAGAGTTATTATTCTAAATGTGTTTACTGCGTTTGGGTTTATTTTGTTTACTTCTTTATGTTGAATTATTTCATCTTCTAGAAGATATTGTTTGTTTTTTAGAAGTTTTTCTTTGAAGTCTTTTATACTTTTGATATCTTTTGTTTTTACTTTTTCTATGTTATGCCCTCCGAAATCTGTATTTGGTTTGGCAAAAACGTGTTCTTTTCCTTTGATAAATTCTTTTATTTTGTCTTCAGATGATGTTCTTATGTCAAGGAAGTCTCTTTTTATATATTTTCTTTGAATTTGGTTGAAAATTAGCTTATCTTTGGTGATAACGCGATATTCTCTTGGATTTAGGTATGCTAGAATATTGAAGAAGTTTCTTGATGTTACGAAGTCTTCTTTTTGTTTTTTGGTTAGGTTAATGTAATCACTTTTGAAGTAATCAGTGTATCCTATTTTATATTGTAAAAAGTTTTTGAACATATCCATTTTTACGTATAAAGGACTTTTGTTATTTTTTTCTGCTATATAATTTGCTAATTCATTCATCCTTTTGAAATTTATTTCTTTTATTTTTTCTATCATTATTTTGGTACTTTTCATTTTTTTACCTCACTTTTTTAGTTTTTATAACATAATTTAAATATAAATAAGAAATGATATTTTAATTTATGTCATTATTATTGTATACTAAATTTTAAAAATATTAAAGTTAAAACATAAAATTATTTTATAATTAGAAAAAAAGTTAGTGTTTTTTGAGTTCTGCATACACTAACTTTTTATGTTTATTTATATTTTAAACATTTTTTATTCTACATATTCTCCGTTTAAACTCCATGTTTTTGCATCGAGAATTTTAACATTTACTATTTTTCCAATTACACTTTCTGGGGCTTTTAAGTTTACTAGTTTGTTAGTGTCTGAATATCCCATCAAATAACCTTCTTTTTCACTTTTTGCCTCTACTAAAACTGGAACTATTTTGTTTTCTAACTTTTTGTTATTTTCTAAAGCATATTTATTTATTAGATCATTTAGTTTGTATAGTCTTTGTTCTTTTTCTTTTATTGTTATATTGTCTTTCATTTTTTCTGCTGGTGTTCCTACTCTTTTTGAATAAATAAATGTATAGGCTAAGTCAAATTTGCATTCATTTACTAAGTCTATTGTATCTTGAAATTGTTCTTCTGTTTCGTTTGGAAATCCTACAATTATGTCTGTTGAAATTGCAACATTTTTTATTTTTGTTTTTAATTTGTTGAAAAGGATTAAATAGTCTTCTTTTGTGTATCTTCGTCCCATTAATTTTAATATATCTGTGTTCCCTGATTGCACTGGAAGATGAATACTTGGCATAATGTTTGGATATTTTGCAATTATGTCTATCATTTCATCTGTGAAATCCCAAGGATGCGAAGTCATGAATCTGATCCTTGGAATATTTGTTTTTGCAATGTCTTCAAGGAGATTTGCCATGTTGTAGTTATCGTTTCTATCTTTTCCATAAGCGTTTACGTTTTGTCCTAATAAAGTTACCTCTTGGTATCCTTCTTTTATTAAGTCTTTTACTTCATTTATGATATCATCTTTGTTTCTACTTCTTTGTTTTCCTCTGGTATAAGGCACTATGCAATAAGTACAGAATTTATCACAGCCATACATGATATTAACAAATGCTTTGTATTTACTTTGTCTTTCTACTGGAAGATTCTCTATTATTTCTCCTTCAATACTTGGCGCTTCTATTTTTAATCTTCTTTGTTTGAACGAATCTGCGACTATGTCTGCTAGAAGATGAATGTTATGGGTTCCTAAAACGAAGTCCATCCACTTGTATTTTTCTTTTATTTCATTTGCTACTACTTCTTCTTGAGCCATGCATCCTGTAATTCCTACGATTATGTCTTTTTTTATTTGTTTTAGATGTTTTATTCTTCCAAGCATTCCAAACACTTTATTATGAGCATTTTCCCTTATAGAACAGGTGTTTAACATAATTAAATCAGCATCTTCAAAATCGATTACTTCCTTCATTCCTTGGTCCTTCAATATTGCTTTCATATTTTCACTATCATGTTCATTCATTTGACAACCATAAGTTTTTAGGTAAAATGTTTTGTTTTTTAAAATTTCTTTGTTTTCTAAATTTGATTTGTACTTTTTTGTTAAAACTTCTTTATTTGTTCTTTTTCTTGCTTCTTTTAAATCTGGCATGTTCATGGTAATCACTTCCTTGTTAAATTATAAAATAAATAGGTAAATTTATCAATAATCTACCTATTTATTTTCTTTTAAACTTCCATATATCATATTATCAAGTGTTTTGATATCATTATTTTTCACTAATTGTTTAATTTCTTCTATATTGTTTGTCAACGCGTTTATTATTTTTGTTAATTTTGGAAGTAATTCTTTATCTTTTAAGTTGTCTACGATTACTTCTAAATTATTCATTTTTGAGTAAACCCCGTAATTATCATTTTTTATGTATTTTTCATAAAGATTTTTAAATGAGACTAAATCAATATTATTAAATCTTTCATCTTCTAGAATTTTTACTGTTGTATATATATAATTGTTGTTAATCGATCTATCTAATATTGTTTCACCATTTTTATTTCTGATATTTGGAATAAAGTTTTTGTTTTTATGAATTTGTTTTATTATATCAATAACTTCTAAATATTTTTTTGTGACTAGAATGTGTGCAAATGTGTCACCATCTTTATTTTGATGGTTTACATTCCAGTCTTTTTTCTTCATGTGTTTTAGAACTAAATCATAGTGATTCTTCTTTAGTAAGTAACTTAAGATATCATCTTCATTTTTATTTACTATATTGATATCTGTGTTTCTTTTTCTTAATATTTTGTCTACTAGTTCTAAATGTCCTTCATCTATTAGATTAAAAATCTGGGACGGTTCTTCTTCACACTTTTCTATTGCTTGTCTTTCATCATAAAACATAATATTACACCTCTTTTTTTGCGTGACAATTACATATTTTAGCAAAGATATAGAGGTTTGTCAAATTACAATTTTTAGTTATTCTGTTTTTTTAAAAGTTATTTGGTGTAATTATTTATTTTTCTTTTATTATAATATTACCTGTCATTTCTTTTGGAATTTCAATATTTAGTATATTTAATATAGATGGTGCAATATCAGAAAGTTCTCCATCTTTTACTTGATATTTTTTATCACATACGATAAATGGTACTTTGTTTGTTGTGTGATATGTATGTGGTCTGCCTTTTTTGTCAATCATTTCTTCACAATTACCATGATCTGCGGTTATTATTAATAAAATATCTTTTTGAAATGATAATTCATATAAATTTCTAATGCATCTATCTAGTTCTTCTACTGCTTTTACTGCGGCATTATAATTTCCAGTGTGTCCAACCATATCCCCGTTTGCATAGTTTACAATTACAAAATCATAATCATCTATTAAATACTTTATTTTTTCTGTTACTTCTTCTGCGCTCATTTCTGGTTTTAAATCATAAGTTGGTACATCTTGTCTTGGCACTAAAATTTTACTTGTATATTTTAAATTTACATCTTTGTCTCCATCTATAAAATGAGTAACATGTGGATATTTACTAGTTTCTGCTATTCTTAGGACTCTGCACCCTTCTTTTGAAAGGGTTTCTCCTAGAGTATTTGTTATTTTTTCGTGTTTGAAAGCAGATGTAGCATTTAAAGTGTTTGATACTGGCATCATTGTTAGTAACTTTATATTATTTAGTTTTTTTGTTTTGAAATGAGTAAAATCATCATTCGCTATTGCTTCAAAAAGTTGTGGTATTCTGTCAGGTCTAAAATTTGCTACTATTATGCTATCGTTATCTTCAATTAAACCTTTTTCATTTATAATTGTTGGCGGGATGAATTCATCGTAAATTCCTTTTTGATAGTTTTCTTGTAGAATTGTTTCATAACTGCTTAATATTGGTGCTTCTTTGTTTATTAATGCATCGTAGCATTTTTTTGTTTTATCCCACATTTTTTCTCTATCCATAGCATAATATCTTCCAGAGATAGTTGCGAGTTTTCCAATTTGTTCTTTTTTTAGGAATTCTTCTAGTTCTTTTAGATATTTAATGGCACTGTTATATGTGACATCTCTTCCATCTAAAAATGCATGTATATATAATTTTTCTATGTTTGCTTCTTTAGCCATTTTTATAAGAGCAAATATATGATTTATATGAGAATGTACCCCTCCATCTGAAAGCAGTCCTAGGATGTGGAGTTTTGAATTGTTTGTTTTGGCATGATTTATTGTTTTTTTTATTTCTTCATTTTTGTAGAATGAGCCATCTTCTAGAGCTTTATTTATTTTTTGAAGAGGCTGATTTACTACTTTACCTGCTCCTATTGTTATGTGTCCAACTTCGCTATTACCCATTTGTCCTTTAGGGAGTCCTACTGCTTCGCCACTTGCTTTTAGTTTACTATTTGGAAATTCTTTTATTAATTTATCTAATGCTTTTGTATTTGCATTTTTTACTGCATTACCTGTTTCTTCTTCTCTTATTCCTACTCCATCTAAAATGGTAAATATTACTTTTTTCATGGGATACCTCTATAGGCTTTCTACTATACAAAATGCTGCATAGTATGGGATGTATTTTATGTTGTTTTTTAATTTAAAGTCTTCATTTCCAAATCTTATTCCTAAATTTAAGTTGTATTTTTTCATGGATAAGGTCATGCTTTTTGATTTTGTATTGTCTTCTCCATGTAATATTTCGATTGGAATTATTTTTCCTGTTCTTGTTTGAATTACTATATCAATATAGGCTTTTCCTCCTGAATGATAATGGTAAATATTAAAACCATTATTAGATAAAGTTTGTACTATGTTGTTTTCATATAGAAGTTCAAGTAGTTTTTCATTTGTTATTAATCTATTGCCACTTACATTTAACTTTTTGTAAAGAATTCCTGAGTCGTTGTAATATAATTTAAAACTTTCTTCATCTTTATTTTTACTAAGCGGAGATGTTAGTGCTGTTATTCTAGTACTTTTGATAATCATTTTATTTGTTTGCATAAACTCTATTGATTTTTCATATTCTTTACTTCTTGCTCCAGGTTTTATGTTTCCATATTGGAACTTTTTGTTATCTTTTAAAAGTTGTATTGATATGTTATTGTATACTTCTTGTCCTCTTTTTATATCAATAAGATTATCTAGTTTTAATAATTTATATTTCATCAGTTTAATGTTTTTGTCGTGAGTGTTCCCTAACATATTATAATCTTGTTCTTTGTTATATTTTGTTATAGCGTTTGGATATCCCCCAGTTAAGACAAAATCATTGTAAAGTTCGGTTGCTAGGGTATGGAAAGGCATTGATTTATTATTTTTAAAAGAATCTTCTATAAAGTCTACTAATTGTTCTTTTCCTACATATTTTAGGTATTCTGGAAAAGTTACTAAATCCATTTTCTTATAGTTTATTCCTTCTGCTTTGTGTTTTTTTACGATTTTATCGTCATTGGTTATCATAATTATATGATAATCTTCTCCGGTAAATAGTTTTTTTATAGATGTTATTACTTTGTCACTTATATTATCGAATACTATTAAGGTATCATCTTTTAAGATTGTCTCTAGGGAAATTGCTGATAGAGCTTTAATTAGTTTTTCTTTAGTGGTGTTTTTTTCTATTACATAGGTTAATTCTAAATTTTGATTGCAATCAAAATATACTATATTTTTGTATTCTTCTTTTCCAAATTTTATAACTGTATAAGTTTTTCCACATCCACTTATTCCTGATAAAAGAAGAGGTCTTTTATAAGAATCTATTTTCCATTTTATTAATTCTTTTGTGATTTTTCGTTCCATAAAATGCATCCTCCTTACTATTTTTATAATTTAATTATAGTATATTTGAGTTATTATTGTCAATATAGTGAAAATATAAATATTAAAAAAGATAGAATTATCTATCTTTGATACTACACTAATACTTTTCCGAATTCTAGTTTTAGTTTATCTGCTATTGTAACTATGAACTCACTGTTGGTAGGTTTTGCTTTGTCGATATCTATGCTGTGACCAAAGATATCTTCCATAAGGTCCCAACTACCTCTGTTCCAGCTTACTTCTATAGCATGTCTTATTGCTCTTTCTACTCTTGATACTGTTGTGTCATACTTGCTGGCAACTTCTGGATATAGTTCTTTTGTTATACCTCCGACTATTTCTGGTCTATCATATACTATCATTATTGATTCTCTTATGTATTGATAACCTTTAATATGTGAAGGCACTCCTAGTTCATGGAGAATGTTCGTTATGCTTATTTGAAGATTGTGTTTGTATAAGTTTATTGACTTGTTACCTTGGTCTTTTAAACCTGTTATTTCTAGAATTCTTTTTTCTAGTTCTGGAAGATCAAATGGTTTTAGTAAGTAATAATCAACTCCATATTCTGAAATTTTTCTAATCATTTCAGGACTATTGTAAGATGTTAGTACTATTACTTTCTTGTTTATGTTTTCTTTTCTCATTGCTTCTAGAACTCCTTTGCCGTCTAATTTTGGCATAACTAAATCTAGGATGATTAGATCATATTCATCTTTTTTGTTTTTGATGATATCTAACCCTTCTTCTCCGTTGTTCGCAGTATAAACTACTTCTATTCCTGCGTGATTACTACTAAAATATTCTTTTATCATTCTAACCAATTCAATATTATCATCGACTAGAACTACTTTTATTTTTTCCATAGTCTCTCCTTTCATTACTACCACGCAAGTATAATTTTACTACAAAAAAAGAATAAGTTCTATAGCTATTTTTAGCTTTTTTTGTCGAACTCATTCTATATTATCAAATATTTCTTTTATTTTTTGGACTTCTATACTTGATTTACCTATTAAATAACCATCTAAAATGGGGATTTCGTCTATTTTTGTGATATTTTCTTTTGTAATGTTTCCTCCATAGATTACTTTAATATTTTCATTAAATTTGCGTTTTATTATGTTTTTTATTAACTGCACTATTTCTGTGATATGTTCTTTTGTTGGTATTTGTTTATCTTGAAAAGACCAGTTTGGTTCATAACAAATTATTATGTTTTGATCTGAAGTTATTTTATATAGGTATTCTTTTAACTGTTTTGTTATAACTTCTCCGGATTTTTTCATTTCATATTCATAGTAAGTTTCTCCGACTATTACTATAGGAGTAATGCTATTTGATAGGGCTTCTTTTGTTTTTTCATTTATTTGTTTCGATGTTTCTCCGAGTAGGTTTTTTCGTTCATGATGACCGATTAAACAATATTTTACTCCGGTTTCTTTTAAAAGATTTCCTGTTATTTCTCCGGTTATATTAGAACTAGAAATATCTTGCGCTCCTAACTTAAAGTTATATTTTCCTTCAAAATAGGGAAGATAAATATTACTTGGACAAATTATTACTGTTTGATCACTTCTTATGTAATCATTTATATCTATGGCATAGTTTTTGGCCTTTTTTGGTGTTAGATATGATTTGTGATTTAGAACAATTATTTTTTTCATTTTAGTTCATATTCCTTAATCCTGGTTGATTATGACTTTCTAAGTATTTTAATGTTGCTCCTCCGCCAGTTGATGCAAATGTGATGTCTTTGGTGTATCCTAGAAGATTAGAGCATCCTACTATGTCTCCTCCGCCAAGGATTACTGTTTCTGTGTTATCTTTTAAGTATTTTAGTATTTCGTTGGTACCATATCTAAACTTTTCATATTCGTAGGCTCCAAGTGGTCCGTTCCAAAATACTGTTTTGGTGTTTTTTAGAATAGATTTAAATAGTTTGATAGTTTCATCTCCAATATCTAGTCCTATGAAGTTGTTTGGTATCATATCTACATCTTGAAGAATTACATCTGGTTTTTCATTTAAATCATATGTTCCATATAAATCTATCGGAAGAATTATTCTATCTCCATAATGTTTTAATAGATATTTACAATAATCTATATGTTTTTCTTCGAATAAGGAATCTCCAACTCTATAACCTTTGGCTTCTAAAAAAGTGAAAGCCATGGCACCACCCACTAAGATATAGTCTGCTTGTTTTATTAGAGAACTTATTACTCCAATTTTATCTGATATTTTAGATCCTCCCATTATTACTACAAATGGCCTTTTTGGGTTATCTAATCTGTTTAAGTTTTCTAATTCGTTCATTACTAAAAACCCTATAGCGCTTTCTAAGTAATTTGATACTCCATAGTTTGAAGCATGAGCTCTATGAATAGTTCCAAAGGCATCGTTTATATAGATATCACCAAGTTTTGCCCAGAATTTACTTAAGTGTTTATCACATGATGATTCCTTGTTTTTATTTAGATCTTCATATCTGGTATTTTGAACTAGTATACCTCTTCCATATTCTAGTTTTTTTACAGCTTTTTTTAATGTTTTTCCACTTGTTTCGTTTATAAATTCTATTTTATTTGGAATAAGTTCATTTAGTCTTCTGTAAACTATTTTCATGTCATTTTTCTTTTTATCTTCTTCTGTTTTTATTTTTCCAAGGTGAGATAAAATCACTACTTTTCCTCCCTGTTCTAGGATGTAGTTAATAGTTTTTAAGCTTGATTTTATTTTTGTATCGTCAATTATTTGTCCGTCTTTTATGCTTACATTTAGGTCACATCTTAAGATTACTGTTTTATTTTTTAAATTTAAATCTAATATAGTTTTCATAACGATTTCCTCCTTTATTATATAATATATCTATTTTAAGGATTTTTCAATATGTGATGCCCTTTTTAAAACTTCTTTACCGTATTTATTATTTATTTTATCCATTATTTGTTCTAGTTTTTCTCCTTTGTCTAAATCTGATGTTTTTTCAAATAATGATGTTTGAATATTTTTTATTTCTGTTAAGTCATCTAGTCTTATCCCTATTAATCTTATTGGTTCATTTTGATAAAATTCCTCTAGAATTTGTTTTGAATACTTATATATATCTTCATAAGTGTTAATAGGATTTTTTAGTTTTTTTTGATGAGAATAACGTCTAAAATGATTATCTTTTAAAATTATGCATACTACTTTGGCATATTTATTTTCTTTTCTTATTCTTTTTGATACCATTTCTGAAAGTATGGACAGCTTTTTGCATAGATCTTTTTTATTTGTTAAATCTTCACTTAAGGTTATCTCATGACTTATTCCTTTTGGGGATTGTTTGCTTGAGTCTACTTCATCTTCATCTTTTCCATTTGCAATTTCTATTAAGTGTTTAGCTTGGTTTTTAAATATTTTTCTTAAGTTGTATTCTTGTTGATTTGCCAGATCTTCAATTTTTTTTATTCCTAAAAATTTTAGTTTTTCTGCAGTTTGTTTACCTACTCCGAAGAGTTCTTCGATGGGAAGAGGAAACATTTTTTCTTTTATTTCATTTTGATAAAGTGTGTGGATTTTGTTTGGTTTTGAAAAATCTGATGCCATTTTAGCACATAGTTTATTTTCTGCGATTCCTATGTTTACTGTGAATCCTAGTTTGTTATTTATTTCTTTTTGGATTTTTTCGGCAAATTTAAATGGTTCTCCATATAATTTTTGTACTTTGGTGTAGTCTAGGTAACATTCATCAATGGACGCGACTTCTATGTCTGGGGTGTAGTTTGATAGAAGCGCGAATAGTTCTTTGCTTTTTTGTTTGTAAAAGTCATAGTTTGGAGGAAAAACTTTTAAATTTGGACACTTTCTTTTTGCTTCATGAATTGTTTCTGCTGTTTTTATTCCTTTCTTTTTAGCAGGTGTTGATTTGGCTAGAACTATTCCTGCACGACGTTTTTCATCTCCACCAATTATTGCATAGGTGTTTCTTATATCTTCTTTGTATCCATGCTCTAAAAGATAGATGGCAGTCCAGGAAAGAAAGGCGTTGTTAACGTCTATATGCATTATTAATCTTTTCACAAGTATCACCCATTGTTATTTTAGCAAAAAAAAGAAATATATGCAAACATATGATTGCTTATATTTCCATTAAATCTTTTTCTTTTTCTTTTGTTATTTCTTCTATTTTTTTGTTGTAGTTGTTAACAACTTCTTGTAAGTTATCTATAATGTTTCTTTCTTCATCTTCAGGAAGTTCATCTTTTTTGATGGTATCAATTATATCTTTTCTTATGTTTCTAATTGATATTCTTCCTTCTTCTGCGTATTCTTTTACTTGTTTCACTAACTCTCTTCTTCTTTCTTCTGTTAGAGCAGGTATTGTTATAAATACTGATTCTCCATTGTTGTTAGGTGCTACTCCAAGATTTGCTTCAAATATTGCTTTTTCAATTGCTCCTAGTAGGTTTTTATCGAATGGTTTAATTGTTATTTGTCTAGCTTCAGGTACAAAGATTGTTGCTAGTGTTTTTAACTGAGTTGGTGCTCCATAGTATTCTACGTAAACATCGTCTAACATACTTGGATTTGCTCTTCCAGCACGTACTTGTGTAAAACGTTCTTCTAAAGATTCTATTGCTTTATTCATTTTTTCTTTTGCTAAGTCTAAATAATTATTCATAATATCTCTCCTTTTGTTAATTATACTATATCTTTTTTTTAAATAAAAGTAATTATCTTGTTTTTATATTTGCTTTTTCTAGTATTTCTATTATTGTATCAACATGTTCTTCTTTCAATCCTTTATCATTATAGTTTGTTTTTATTAGATTTTTATCTAGATCAAAATATTCCCACTCTGAATCTTCATCATCTATTATTATAAATGATTGTATTTCTCTATTTGTTTCTAGATATGTAAATATTTCTCCAGCTCGTGTTGTTAAGGGGTCAAATCTTGATTTTATTGGTTTATCTAATTTATATATGTCTTCGTTTTGTAATAATTTTAGTTTATGTAGTGGTGTTTGGTCATATATATCTATACCATATTTTTTTAAAAGAGAACATAGTATATGGTATTCTGGTTGTCTATATTCTTTTCCATCTTCTATGTAAAAATTTCTCCAGTTGGATGTTAGTACTATTTTTGCTGATGTTTCCTCTATTATTTTTTTTAATAGTTTTATTTTTGATTCATCTATGTCTGCAGTTTCTTTATTTTTGTACTTGCTATGTACAAGAACTCCATCTATGTCTAAAAATATTACTTTCATTTTAAAATAGTCCTTCTATTTTACCATCTTCTGTTATGTCCATGTTTATTGCTGCGGGCAATTTTGGAAGTCCAGGCATTGTCATGATGGAACCCGCTAGTACTACTATGAAACCTGCGCCATTTGATACTCTTAATTCTTTTATTGTTATTTCAAAGTCTTTTGGTCTTCCTAATAAACTTTTTTTATCGGATAATGAGTACTGTGTTTTTGCTATGCATATTGGAAGATTATCCATGTTGTTTTTTTCAATTTCTTTTATTTGTACTTCTGCAGTTTCTTTGTAGTTCACTTTTGATGCTCCATATATTGTTTTTGCAACTTTTTCTATTTTTTCTTTTATAGATTTATCTTTTTCGTAAAGAACTTCAAAGTTTGATTTTGTTGTTTCAAGAAGATTTATTAGGTTGTTTGCTAAATCTATGCCTCCTTCTCCGCCTTTTTCCCAGATGTTTGTTTTACTTACTTTTACATTTTTTTCTTTGCATAATTTTTCAATTTGTTCTAGTTCTTCTTTTGTATCAGTAGTAAATTCATTTATTGCCACTATTAATGGTACTTTAAATGATTTTATGTTTTCTATTTGTTTTTCTAGGTTTTCCATTCCTTTTTTTAGAGCTTCTATGTTAGGTTTATTTAAGTCTTCTTTTTGCACTCCTCCATGATGTTTTAGAGCACGAATGGTTGCTACGATTACTGTAGCATCTGGTTTTAGATTTCCATATCTACATTTTATATTGAAGAATTTTTCTGCTCCAAGATCTGCTCCGAAACCTGCTTCTGTTATTGTTATTTCTCCTAATTTTTGAGCCATTTTTGTTGCTATGATTGAATTACATCCATGGGCAATATTAGCAAATGGTCCTCCGTGAATTATTGCTGGAGTATTTTCTAGTGTTTGTACTAGGTTAGGTTTTATTGCATCTTTTAAAAGCATCGTCATAGCTCCTTCTACTTTTAAATCTTTTGCAAATATTGGTTTTTCTTCTTTGGTATAACCGATTAATATTTTTCCTAGTCTTTCTTTTAAATCCATTAGGCTTGTTGATAGGCATAGTATTGCCATTATTTCTGATGCTACGGTTATTTGGAAACTATCTTTTCTTTCTATACCATTTTTGTTTCCTTGTCCTACTGTTATTTCTCTTAAAGCTCTGTCGTTCATGTCCATTGCTCTTTTAAAGACTATTTTATTTTCATCTAAATTTAATTCATTTCCTTGGAAAATATGATTATCTATTGTTGCTGATAGGAGATTATTTGCTGATGTTATTGCATGCATGTCTCCTGTAAAGTGAAGATTTATATCTTCCATTGGTACTACTTGTGAGTATCCTCCACCAGTAGCTCCACCTTTTATTCCAAATACTGGTCCAAGTGAAGGTTCACGTAGTGCTAAAACTGCATTTTTTCCTAGTTTATTTAAGGCTTGTGCTAGTCCTATTGATACTGTTGATTTTCCTTCTCCTGCAGGGGTTGGATTAATCGATGTTACTAAAACTAGTTTACCATCTTTTTTATCTTTATTCTTTTTTAAAACCTCTAAAGATATTTTTGCTTTGTACTTTCCATATAGTTCTATATCATCTTCGGTTAATCCTAGTTGTTCTGCTATTTTTGTAATGGGTAACATTTTTGCATTTTGTGCTATTTCTATATCAGATTTCATGTAATTACCTCCTTTTATAATATTATATATTAAAAAGTTATTTTGGCATAGAAAAAGTTATCAAAACCTGATAACTTTAGCCATTTATTTGATTTTGTACTTCTTCTGCGAAGTTTTCATTTCTTTTTTCGATTCCTTCGCCAACTTCATATCTAATCATTTTAACGATTGAACCACCATTTTGAGATACATATTTTCCTACTGATTCTTTATTTTCAGCTTTGATATAAATTTGATTTTCTAAACAAACTTCTTCATAGAATTTGTTTGTTTTCCCTATTAGGATTTGATTAATTCTATCTTCAGGTTTTCCTTCGTTTAGAAGTTGTTCTCTCATGATTTCTTGTTCTTTTTCTAATACTTCAGTTGGAACTTCATCTTTATTTAAATATTGAGGTCTCATTGCTGCAGCATGCATTGCTACATCTCTTGCAACATCCATGTTTGCTCCTTCAAGTACTACTAAAGTTGTTATTTTACCTCCCATGTGAGAATAAATTCCAAATGTTTGAGTATCTGTTTTTTTAACTATTTCAAATCTTCTGAAACTAATTTTTTCTCCTATTTTTGCAGTTAAGTTAATTATTGCTTCTCCAATTGTTACTGTATCGTCTGCTAGAGGTAATTCATTTGCTTCTTCTATTGTTTTTACATCAGCGGTTACTAATGTTTTATTTAACTTTTTAACAAAATTTTTGAATTCTTCATTTTTTGCTACAAAGTCTGTTTCTGAATTAACTTCAAATATTACTGCAGAATTTCCACAGCTTGCTCCTTCAGTTAATCCTTCTGCTGCAATTCTTGATTCTTTTTTAGCTGCTTTTGAAATTCCTTTTTCTCTAAGCCAAGTAATAGCATCATCCATATTACCATTTGATTCTTGTAAAGCTTTTTTACAATCCATCATTCCTGCTCCAGTTCTTTCTCTTAGAGCTTTTACGTCTTGTGCACTAAACATTTTTATTCCTCCTTAGATTATTTCAATGCAGAGATTAAATCTGCTTTTTTCATTGTACTGTAACCTTTTAACCCCTTTTCTTTAGCCATAGTTTTAAGTTCTTGTAAAGTTTTTGACTCTAGGTCTTCTTTAGTTTCTTCTTTTTTTGTTTCTTTT
>JBJEYJ010000175.1:20214-22580 GCA_051886655.1 Bacilli bacterium
TTCAACTTTTTCTTCTTTTGGTTCAGATTTTTTTACTTCTTTTTTTGTTTCTTTAGCTGTTTCTTCTTTTTTATTTTCTTTTACTTCTTTATTTTGTTCTTTTTTTGCAGATTTTTTTGCATCTTCTGGAGAAATGCAGTCCATTATTTCGTTACCATTTACTTCAGCGATTGCGTTTGTTAATGCTCCGATTACTAATTTCACTGCTCTTACTGCATCATCGTTTGCAGGAATTACATAATCAACCATGTCTGGATCGCAGTTTGTATCTACAATTCCGAATACTGGTATTTTTAACTTTCTTGCTTCTTTGATTGCAGTTTCTTCTGCTCTTGGATCAACAATGATTAAAGCATTTGGTACTTTTTTCATATTTCTGATTCCACGAAGATTTTTGTTTAGTTTATCATATTCTTTTCTAATTTTAATTACTTCTTTTTTTGGAAGAGCTTCGAAAATTCCATCTTCTTCCATTTTTTCGATTTCATCTAATCTTTTTATTCTATTTCTAATTGTTCTAAAGTTTGTTAAAGTTCCTCCAAGCCATCTTTCATTAACGAAGAACATATTTGTTCTTTTTGCATTTTCTTCCATTGCTTCCATAGCTTGTTTTTTTGTTCCTACGTATAGGAAAGTTCCACCATTTTCTGCAATTTTCTTAAGTTCTGCATAAGCTTCTTCCATTTGTTTTACTGTTTTTTGTAAGTCGATAATGTAAATATCATCTCTTGATGTATAAATAAATTCTTTCATTTTTGGGTTCCATCTTCTTTTTTGATGTCCGAAGTGAACTCCTGCTTCTAATAAATAACTCATTGACACTACTGTCATATAATTTCCTCCTTCGTTTTTTCTTCTACTAAATTCTAAATAATATCACCAATTGGCACTAGATATTAAAATTCTTTAGTATGTTTATTTTATTTTAAAGCTTCAATTAATTCAGCTTTTTTCATTGTAGTGTATCCTTCGATACCTTTTTCTTTAGCCATAGCTTTAAGATCTGCTACTGTAAGCTTTGTTATATCTTTTACTTCTTCTTTAGCAGTTTCTTTTTTTACTGTTTCTTTCTTTGGAGCAGATTTTTTTACTTCTACTTTTTCTCCTTTTGCAATTTTTACTAAGTTAGCAAATGCTTCTTTATCATGAATTGCAAGTTCAGATAACATTTTTCTGTTAATTTCTACTCCTGCTTTGTTTAATCCATCAATAAATCTTGAATAACTAATATCGTTGTTTCTACATTCTGCATTAATTCTTGTTATCCATAATTTTCTAAAGTTTCTTTTTGTTTGTTTACGATCACGATATGCATATCTTTCTGAATGCATTACTTGTTCGTGAGCTGTTTTGTATAGTCTATGTTTACTACCAAAGTATCCTTCAGCTTTTTTTAACACTTTTTTACGTCTTGCACGAGTTGCAACACTATTTTTTACTCTTACCATGTTTTCTTACTCCTTCCTTTTATTTTAAATAACATTTTTGAATCTTTTGTAATCTGAATTACTTAGTGAAGATCCTTCTCTTTTCTTTCTATTAGCGCTTGTTGGTTTTTTACCAGTTTTATGTTGTCCAACTGAGTTGCATTTGGTAATTGAACCGCTTTGTCTTACATTTAAAGCTTTTTTTGTTCCTTTATGAGTTTTAATTTTTCCCATGTTTTTTACCTCCTATTTTTTTCTTTTAGTGGTGCTAGTAACATTGTCATGCTTCTACCATCTAATTTGGCTTTTTGCTCTACTACAGCTATATCTTTAGTTTTTTCTGCAAATCTATTCATTACTTCTTCACCAAGTTCCGGATGGATTATTTGTCTTCCTTTAAATCTGATACTTAATTTGATTTTGTGACCTTTTTCAAGATATTTTGAAGCATTTCTTACTTTTGTTTCGAAATCTCCGATATCTATTACTGGTGAAAGACGATATTCTTTTAATTCAACATTGTTTGCTTGTTGTTTTTTACGACTTTCTTTGGCTTTTTTTGCCTTTTCATATTTGAACTTGTTGTAGTCCATAATTTTGCAGACTGCAGGATTTGCATTTGCGTTAATTAAAACTAAGTCTAGCCCTGCGTAACTTGCGATTGTTTGCGCATCTTTAATTGGTTTAATACCCATTTGTTCTCCATTTGGTCCGATTACTAGGACGTGGGGAACTTTTATTTGTTCATTACATAACAAATCATTACTTTTTTTAGCTATACTAAACACCTCCATAAAATATAAAAAGAGTACGAAATGTACTCTAATCCACCAAAAAAATATCAATATATTATTTTTTACCTTGGCTTTTGACCTATAGCTAGACTGCTATCAGGTGGATTTAGACATCTCTTTCCTTTTTTACATGTTAGATTATATA
>JBJEYJ010000176.1:0-1592 GCA_051886655.1 Bacilli bacterium
AAAAAATCGTAAAATTTAAAATTACGATTTTTTTATTTCTTTTATTCTTAATTTTTCTTGCTTATCAGCACTTTTTTTATTATCTTTTTTAACAATATAATTAATCTTATCCGGACGCCTAGCTCCTTTCATTTTAACCAAATTATCAGGTTTAACTAAAGAAACATCAGGAATAAGTTCAACATACAAACTATCAAACTCTAAAGACAAATCATCATATATTTTTTTATGTAAAGATTTAAGTTTTTCAATACTTATCAAATCTTTTTCTATAACAAAATATATCTCAACCCAAATCTTTCTACCAGTTTTTATTATATCTAAAAAATTAATATAACAATTATACTCATTCATATGTTTTTCACAAATTTCTCTTATTTTAGCACTTGTTTCACTATTCGGAGCAAAAAGAACTAAACTTTTAACTGATTCTACAAATAAACCTAGAGGTTCCTTAAGTAAAAGAACAGCCAAAATAATAGCAATACCAGGATCCACGTAAGGTCCTATAAAAGAAAAACTAGTCTTATCAAGTAAAATCTTAATTAAAAAAGCAACTCCTACTCCTAAAGTACTAAGAGCATCAAGTTTCCAAATATAAAGTTCAGCCTTAACAGAAGGAGAAGTATACTTTTTACTAAGTTTTTTAAGTACAAAATACATAATAACACATGTAAAAGATACTAAAAGCTCAAACACTGCAATAACTGAAGCATCAACTTCATTTCCTCCAGCAATAATAAGTTTTATACTAGAAAAAATTAAAAAACAAGTTACCCCTATCAAAATACCAGATTTAAACATAATAAATAAAGATTCAATTTGAGAAAAACCATAAGGTCTCTTCTCAGTCACTGGTTTATAAAGAAGTGGAATTAAAACTAAAAAAGGTCCTATCATTATAAGATCTGCAATATCATATACACAATCCATAAAAACAGCAGTTGAATCAGTTAAAATAGCAACAAGTACTTCCGCAAGTAAAAATAAAATACTACCAATAAAAGAAACATTAAGAATTAATTTTTCCCGTTTTAAACTGGGATTCATCATTTCACTCCTCTCAAAAAACAATTATACTACCAAAAACCAAAAAAAACTATCCTAAGATAATTTTTTCTTAAATACATTTGTCTCGTAAATAGAAAATCCCAAATTTTTATAAAGTTTATTCGCAACAACTCTTTTAGAAGAAGAAGTAAGCATTATTTCATTTACTCCATCACTAATTAAAATCTTTTCAACTTCTTCTAACATAAACCTAGCAATTCCAAGACCTCTATATTTTTTACTAACACAAACATTATTAATAAAAGCTATTCTATTAGATACAAATATATCATCAATATAATTAACCATACAGAGCCCAGCAATTTCTTCATTAACACAAGCAACATATATACATTCTCCATTATAATTAATAGAAGAAACACTTCTTTCAAATGATTCACTATAAATAGACTTAACTTTATCTATATCAGAATCAATAAGTCTTCTAACACTTAAGTTTTCCATTATTTTGTCCCAGTAGAACCAAATCCACCTTCTCCTCTAATAGTATCATTAAGTTCAGAAACTTCATTAAATTCAGC
>JBJEYJ010000176.1:1692-5235 GCA_051886655.1 Bacilli bacterium
GCATACAAATCAGCACCAGCAGATAATTTTGTACCATAAGTTGGAATAACTGCCCTTTCATCTAATTTTTTAATATTAACTTTTCCACCTAACATAAAACTTTCTCCTTTTCAAATATAATTTCACTAACTTCCCCCAGTTTTAAACTTTCTTGAACATCAATAATTCTTTGATTAGAAGAACCTCTAAAATAAAGATTTGGATTTTTTAAAGATTCATCAAACTTTCCATCAACTAAAACATCTATATAAGACAAAAGCTCCTTAGTCTCAGGAAAAATATCGCATTGCTTGCCAACAATATCCCTATCAAATAAAAATCCAGAATAAGCCCAAATATCCTTTTCAGGATAAGTCATCTTAACCTTGCGAACAAGATCCAAAAGTCCAATTTGATTAACATGTTCAAAAGGTTCACCACCAAGAAGAGAAAGCCCCTTAATATAATCAGGAGCCATTGCATCAATTACTTCATCAATAGTCTCTTCCGTAAAATGATTACCATAATTAAAGTCCCAAGCTTCTTCATTAAAACATCCCTTACAGTGATGATTACAACCACTTACAAATATAGAAACCCTAACACCAGGACCATTAGCAACATCATATTTTTTTATAGTAGCATATTTCATAAAAACCTCCTAAAGATGTAAAGTACGTAAATTTATTTCCTTAGTTTTCCCTTCATTCCAGAAATTCTCTCCTAAATAACCACAAGTTCTACGAGTTACATTCATCTTATTCTTATCTTTATTACCACAATTAGGACATTCCCATTCAAGATCTTTATTAATTATAATTTCTCCATCAAATCCGCACTCATGACAATAATCACTCTTAGTATTAAATTCAGCATATTGAATATTATCATAAATAAACTTAACAAGATCTTCTAAAGCTTTCAAATTATGTCTCATATTTGGAATCTCAACATAACTAATCGCACCACCTGAAGATATTTTTTGAAACTGACTTTCAAATTTAAGCTTACTAAATGCATCAATCTTTTCTCTAACATCAACATGATAAGAATTAGTATAATATCCCTTATCAGTAATATCTTTAATAGTACCAAATTTTTCCTTATCAATACGAGCAAATCTATAACATAAACTCTCAGCGGGTGTTCCATATAAAGCAAACCCTATACCAGTTTCCTTCTTCCAACGATCAGTAGTACTTCTAAGTTTATTCATAACCTTAAGAGCAAACTCTTCTCCAACTGGATCAGTATGACTAACTCCCTTAACAAGTTTAGTAGCTTCATAAATTCCAATATATCCAAGAGAAATAGAAGAATATCCACCCTTTAAAAGTTTATCAATCTTTTCTCCTTTTTTAAGTCTAGCAATCGCACCATATTGAAAATGAACAGGACTAGTATCAGAAAGCGTTCCAAGAAGAGCATAATGACGACACATAATAGCTTCATAACAAATTTCAAGTCTTTCCTCAAGAATTTCAAAGAACTTATCTTCGTCTCCTTCACTTAAAATACCAATTTGTGGAAGGTTAATACTAACAACACCTTGATTAAATCTTCCTTCAAATTTATAATTTCCATTTTCATCTTTCCAAGGAGCAAGAAAACTTCTACAACCCATTGGACTAAATACATTTCCTTCACAGTTTTCTCTCATCTTTTTAGCAGAAATATAATCAGGATACATTCTTTTAGCAGAACACTTAACAGCAAGATGAGTTAAATAATCATATTTACCACCCTTCAAACAGTTATGTTCATCAAGAACATAAATAAGTTTTGGAAAAGCTGGAGTTACATAAACACCTTTTTCATTCTTAATTCCTTGAAGTCTTTGATTTAAAATTTCTTCAATAATCATAGCATTTTCTTCAATATAAGGATCATCTTCTTTAAGATTTAAAAACAAAGTAACAAAAGGAGTTTGTCCATTAGTAGTCATCAAAGTATTAATTTGATATTGAATAGTTTGAACTCCTGCAGAAAGTTCTTCTTTTAATCTTTCTTCAACTAAAGCATCAATTTCTTCTTTAGAAATCTTACCCTTATGTTTAGTAGTAATCTTTTTCTTAAACTTATCACGACTTTTTCTAAGATATTTACCAAGATGACTTACATCAACACTTTGTCCACCATATTGATTAGAAGCAACTGCCGCAATGATTTGAGTCATAACAGTACAAGCAACTTGAAAACTCTTAGGACTTTCAATCATCTTTCCATTCATAACAGTACCATTATCAAGCATATCACCAATATTAATTAAACAACAATTAAATATAGGTTGAACAAAATAATCTGCATCATGAAAATGTAAAATCCCATCCTCATGAGCCTTACTAATTTTTTCAGGCAAAAGTATTCTCTTAGTTAAATCACGAGATACTTCCCCAGCAATATAATCTCTTTGAGTCGAAGCAACAGTAGGATTCTTATTAGAATTTTCTTCATTAAGTTCTTTATTTTCATTCTTAATCAAACTAAGAATAGATTCATCAGTAGTATTACTTTTTCTAACAAGTGCTCTATTATAACGATAAATTATATAAGCCTTAGCAAGATCAAATTTTTTAATATCCATAAGTTTCTTTTCAATAATATCTTGAATATCTTCAACCAAAATTCTTTTTTTCTTTAAACCTTCAATATATTTTATAATATTTTCAATTTGTCTATTACTTACTCTTTCTTCCTCACAAACATCTTCATTTGCTTTAGTAATAGCAACTCTAATCTTTTCCCTGTCGTAGTCAACTGCACGACCATCACGTTTAATTACTTTCATTTCCATAACTCCTTATCTTGTATTTTTTACACATTCATCTTACCACAAAAAACAAATATTTTTTGTTGCATCTGCAACAAAAATAAAATATAATTAAATTAATAAAATTACTTTACAAAGGAGAAATAAAAATGAAAAAAACATCCATTTTTGAAAACATAAACAAAGAAGATATTAACAAAATGTTAAAATGTTTCGAAGCCAAAACAAGGACTTTCAAAAAAGATTCAAACATCTTAACATACCTAGGAAACACTAGTATGATAGGTATAATAATCAAAGGAAAAGCAGAATTAATAAGAAACGATTACAATGGAAACAGAACTATTCTAGAAACCCTAACTGAAAACGATATCTTCGGAGAAGTATTCTCAAATTACAACACAGATGAACTTTCAGTAAAAGCAACCGAAGAAACAGAAGTATTATTTATTGACTATTATCACATAACAAAAAGATGTAAAAAAGCATGTCCTTATCACAGCACTCTAGTAGAAAACACTCTAAACATCTTATCCCAAAAAATAGTAACAAACAACGAAAGAATAGAAATACTAGCCAAAAGAACCATAAGAGAAAAACTACTAGCATACTTTGACATCATGTCAAAAAAGAAACTATCAAAAACATTTACAATTCCTTTAACATATACAGATCTAGCAGACTATCTCGGAATAGATAGAAGTGCTATGCAAAGAGAGTTAAAGAATTTAAAAGAGGATGAATTAATAAGTACAACAGGCAAAAAAATAACCCTAAATTACTAGGGTTTTTAT
>JBJEYJ010000177.1:0-5169 GCA_051886655.1 Bacilli bacterium
ATAATATAAATTGTTTAAAGTTGGAATTTTTTAACAACTTTTTTTGTTTTGTGATATAATTTTATTTGGGAAATATAATATAAAAGGATGGAGGATATATGTTAAAACTAGTAGATATAAAAAAAGATTATACTATGGGTAATGAAACTATTCATGCTTTGAAGGGAATTAATATTAATTTTAGAAGTAATGAATTTGTTTCTATACTTGGGCCTTCTGGGTGCGGAAAGACTACACTTTTAAATATAATTGGAGGGCTTGATAGATATACAAGTGGAGATTTAGTTATTAATGGAAAATCTACTAAGAAATATAAAGATAAGGACTTTGATACTTATAGGAATCATAGGATTGGTTTTGTTTTTCAAAACTATAATCTTATAACACATTTATCAGTTCTTTCTAATGTTGAACTTGCTCTTACTTTGTCTGGAGTATCTAAGCTTGAGAGAAGAGAAAAAGCTTTGGAAGTTTTAGAAAGAGTTGGTTTAAAAGATCAGATTAATAAAAAACCTAATCAAATGTCTGGTGGACAAATGCAAAGGGTTGCAATTGCTAGAGCTTTAATAAATGATCCTGATATAATTTTACTTGATGAACCTACTGGGGCACTTGATTCTAAGACTAGTGTAGAAATAATGGAACTTTTAAAAGAAATAGCAGAAGATAAATTATTAATTATGGTTACTCATAATCCAGATCTTGCCGAGGAGTATTCTTCTAGAATTATAAAACTTTTGGATGGTAAAGTTATCGATGATTCTAATCCCTATAATGGAAAAGAAAAGGATAAAAAGAATGATTCAGGTGAAAAGACTTCAATGTCATTTTTTACGGCACTTCATCTTAGTTTTAATAATTTACTAACTAAAAAAGGAAGAACTCTTTTAACAGCTTTTGCGGGCTCTATTGGGATTATTGGAATAGCACTTATTCTTAGTTTATCAAATGGAGTTCAAAGTTATATTAATGGAGTGGAGGAAGATACTTTGTCTTCTTATCCAATTACAGTAGAAAGAGATGCTGTTGATTTTGCTTCACTTTTAGAAGAAATGATGAAAATGACTCAGACTAGTGATGATAATGATAGTGGTAAAATAAAAACAAAAAATATTATGAATGATATGTTAGAAGCTATGACTAGTGATAAAAATAGTAATAATTTGAAAAAGTTTAAGGACTACATTGATAATAGTAGTGAGTTTAAGGAATATACTAGTAATATTCAGTATGGTTATCCACTTAAGATAAATGTTTATAATGAAGATATTAATAACAAAATCATTAGAGTTAATCCTAATGAAATTGTTGATAAGATGGGACTTGGTGATGCTTATGAAATGAGTTCATCATTTATGTCTGAAAATATGAATGATAATGATGTATGGAAAGAACTTTATGATAACAAAGATCTGTTAAATAGTCAGTTTGAAGTTATTGAGGGTAAGATGCCTGCTAAGAAAAATGAAGTTGTTTTAGTTGTGGATAAAAATGAAGAGATAAGTGATTATACTTTATACGCTTTGGGTTATTTAAATCAAGATGAACTTATTGATAATATGAATAAAATGCTTAAGGGTGAAAAGGTTAAGTCTTCTAAAAATTTATCTTATAATTACAAAGATTTTATAGGAGATAAGTTTAAACTTGTTTTAAATACTGATACTTATGAAAAAGAAAATGGTATTTGGATTGATAAAAGTAATGATGAAAAGTTCATAAAAAATATGCTTAAAGATAAAGAAGAACTTGAAATAGTTGGTATTATTAAGCCTACTAGTAGTACTAATAATCTTTTAATGTATGGTGGAATAGGTTATACTAAAGAACTTACTCATTATGTTATAAATGAAATAAAATCTGCTGAAATAGTTAAAGATCAACTTGATAATAAGAAAATAAATATTTTTACAGGTTCAAAATTTGGAAAAGGAGATTTTTCTTTAGATAGTTTAACTTTTGAACAACAAAAATATGTTATGGGACTTTCTGATAGTGAAAAACTTGAATTTTATGAAAAGTATAAAAAATATAGTGAGGCGACTTATGAATCAAATTTAGAGTCTTTAGGATATGTTGATTTAGATAATCCAAGTTTGATTAATATTTATGCCAAAGACTTTGATTCAAAAGAAAAAGTCACAGATTTAATTGAAAGTTATAATAAAAAGCAACAAAGTGCTGGTAATGATGAAGATATTATTAATTACTCTGATATAGTGGGAATGATGATGATTTCTGTTAAGAAGATAATTAATATGATTAGCTATGTTTTGATAGCTTTTGTTGCAGTTTCTTTAGTTGTTTCGTCTATTATGATTGGAATAATTACATATATTTCAGTACTTGAAAGAACAAAAGAAATAGGAATTCTTCGTAGTTTAGGGGCTTCTAAAAAAGATATTTCAAGAGTATTTAATGCTGAAACATTTATAATTGGTCTTACAAGTGGAGTAATAGGAATAGGGGTTACTGTTTTAATTACAATACCTGCTTCTATTATTGTATATAATATGACAGGTATTGCTAATATTGCATCTTTGCCTGTAGTTGGTGCGATTATTCTTATTGTTATTAGTATGATTTTAACAATAGTCGCTGGACTTATTCCATCTAGGATTGCTTCAAAAAAAGATCCAGTTGAGGCACTTAGGACAGAATGATAGTTTGGAGAAGATGTTTATGAAAGATTTATATAGAAAAACATATGCAAAAATTAATTTAAGTAATATTAAAGAAAATGTTAGTAAAGTTGTTAATAAGTTTGATAATTATGATTATTATTTTGGAGTAGTTAAAGCTGATTGTTATGGACATGGCGCTTTAGAATCAATTCAATCTATTATTGATGGTGGTTGTAATTATTTAGCTGTTGCAACTTTGGAGGAAGCACTTAGTATTAGAGAAAAATTTAATGATATACCTATTTTGTGTTTAGGAATTATTCCTTGTGAATATATTGATTTATGTGTTGAAAATAATATAACTGTAACTGTTAGTTCTTATGATTATGCTTTAGAATTAGTTAATGTTTCTTATGAAAATTTAAAAGTTCATGTTAAGATAAATACTGGTATGAACAGATTAGGTATCGCAACTTTTGATGAATTTAAAAAAACAATTGATTTACTTTGGAAAAATAATGTTGTTGTTGAAGGGGTTTATTCACATATATTTAATGCTAGTGATGTATGGGATACAAATACTCAATTTGATAAATATCAAGAAATTATAGGAGATATTGATAAGAGTAGAATACCAATATTTCATATTTCTGCGAGTGCTGCTCTTATATCATATAAAAAACTTGATTTTGTTAATGGTTGTCGTTTAGGAATTATTATGTATGGTTTTACTACTGATAAAGACTTGAATTTGAAGTCGACATTTAGTTTGCATAGTAGAGTTATACAAATAAATAATTTAAAAAAAGGAGACAAAGTTGGCTATAATGGAATTTATGTTGCTGAAGGTAGTGAAAAAATAGCAGTTGTTCCTGTTGGATATGCAGATGGTGTTATAAGAAAGAATACTGGAAGAGATGTTTATATAAATGGTAAAAGATTTCCAATAGTAGGTAATGTTTGTATGGATATGTTATTTGTTAAAATTGATGATAGTGTTAAAGTAAATGATGAAGTAGTTTTGTTAAAAGATATTGAACATATTGAGTATGTTGCAGATTATTTGGAAACAATTCCTTATGAAGTTTTATGCTCTGTTGGTAAAAGAGTTCCTAGAATATATGTTAATTAGTATTAAGATGATTTGTTTTGATAAAAAACAAGAAATAAATTTTAAGAGAGAAATAGGTATGTTGAAACTATTTCTTTTTAAATATAAAAATGGTATACTAAAATAAATAGAGGTGTTTCAATATGATAGAATTATATGAACATAACAAAATAGCTTATGAAAAAACATTAAAAATGTTAGAAGAAAGAAATAAATGTTGTGTAATACATCCAACTGGGACAGGGAAAAGTTATATAGCATTGAAATGGCTTAATGAAAACAAAGATAAAAAAAGTCTTATTGTTACTTCTTATTTATCAATAATATCACAATTTGAAAGAACAATTATTGAAAATGGATTAAGCTTAGAAAAAGATTTTCCTAATTTAAAACTTATAACATATAGTAGTTTAATGAAAGATCCATATAAAGATTGTGATTGTATAGTATTAGATGAATTTCATAGAGCTGGAGCAGAAAAATGGGGAGAAGGAGTAAATACTCTTATGGATTTAAATAAAAATGCCAAAGTTTTAGGGCTTTCTGCAACTCCAGTAAGATATCTAGATAGTAAAAGAAATATGGTAGATGAATTATTTGATGGAAATGTGTCTTCACATATCACATTACCAGCAGCAATAGCGGAAGGTATACTTCCACCACCAACATATATAAATGCGATTTATTCGTTTGAAGAAGATTTAGAAAGAATAGAAAATAGAATAAATAGCAAAACAGATGAACAAGAAAAAAAAGAATTGGAAAATGCGAGAAGAAAGGTAGAACAATCAGAGAATTTGCCAGAATTATTTAAAAAATACATGACTAAAAAAGATGGAAAATATTTAATATTTTGTAGAGATATAGATCATTTAGAACAAATGAAAGATGAATGCAAGGAATGGTTCAAAGGTATAAACAAAGATATAGATGTCAGTTATGTTCATTCAGAAGAAAATCAAGATTTAAATAAGTATACTTTAGAAAAATTTCATTATGCAAAAGAAAAAAATTTAAAGTTATTATTTTCAGTTGGGATGTTAAATGAAGGAATGCATGTAGAAGGCATTGATGGAGTAATAATGTTAAGACCAACATCATCACCGATATTATATATGCAACAACTTGGAAGAGCTTTAACAACAGGAGATAAGAAAAACCCATTAGTATTTGATATAGTAAATAATATACAATGCATAGAAGATATCGAAAATTTAAAAGATGCAGTAATTAAAATAATGCAAAAGAAAAACAAATCTAAAGAAGAAATCGAAAGAATGGTAAGAAACTTCAAGATAATAGATGACTATAAAGAAATAAGACAATTAATAAAAGAACTTGATATAAAAACAGTTTTTGGTTGGGATGAGAATTATGAAAAGTTAAAGAAGTTTTATGAACAAAATGGAAGATTTCCTAAACAAGCTGAAGAAT
>JBJEYJ010000178.1:0-4963 GCA_051886655.1 Bacilli bacterium
GTAAAAGATTTAAAGTACTCTGATGCTGTAAAAGCTTATATAAGTGCTACTATAGATTTAGATAATGCTTTAGAAAGTCTATTAAAAAATTTAAAGAAAATTAATAAACTTGATGATACAGTAATAGTATTAGTGCCAGATCATTATCCATATGGTTTATCTGATGAAGAATTAAACGAATTAAAACCTATAACTACTGCTTATGATAAATATAAATCAGGTTTAATAATTTATAATAGTGACACTAAAGGAGAAAAAATAGATAAATATTCATCAAACATTGATATCTTACCAACTATTTTAAATATGTTTGGTATAAATTATGACTCAAGAGTCATAATTGGAAAAGATATAATGAGTAGTAGCGATGGAATAATAATATTTAACGACAGAAGTTTTCTTACTAATCAAGGTTTTTATAACGAAAAAACAAAAGAATTCAGTACTGTCAAAACAAATATTCCTAAAGGATATATAAAAGAAAAAAGAATAGAAACATTTAATAAAACTAATATATCAAGTATGATATTAGAAACTAATTATTATAAAAGTTTAAAAAAATAAAAAAGAAACTTTTAAATAAAATTAGTTTCTTTTTATTTACAAATATCTCTTACTACATAACTTGAAATAAGCAGTCCTGCTGACGAGGGAACAAAGCTATTTGAGCCTATTACATCACTATCATATTTAATAGGTTCTTCTTCCGAATAACAACATAATATTTTATCTTTAATATTCATATCTTTAACATATTTTCTAAGTATTCTAGCAATAGGATCATATTTAGTTTCTCTAATATCACAAATCTTTAATTTAGATGGATCCATTCTTTTCCCAGTACCCAAACAAGTTATAAATTTTACATTTTTATCTAAACATTTACTTATTATAAGCTTCTTAGTTTTTATTGTGTCACAAGCATCAATTAAATAAGTAATATCACCAGAAAATAATTCATCTATACTATTTTCATCTATAAATATTGGTAACTTAACAACATATACTTTATCATTAATACTAAGTATTCTTTTTTCAAACTCATCTACTTTTAATTTTCCAATATTTTCTTTTGTTGCAATAATTTGTCTATTAAGATTACTCTCATCAATTGTGTCATAATCTACTACTGTAATATTTTCAATACCTGATCTTACAAGAGACTCAACTACATATCCTCCCACTCCACCAAGTCCTACTACAACAACTTTACTATTTTTAAGTTTAGATATTCCTTCAGCTCCTACTAATAACTCTAATCTATCTAACATAAGCAAAAATAGACTATTCGTCTATTTCTAAATTATGATAAACATCTTGAACATCATCTAAATCTTCAAGTGTTTCAATTAAACTTAAAATTTTAGTAGTTTTTTCTTCATCTAAAGAAATATAATTAGAAGGAATATATCTTACTTCATTCATAATAAAATCAGTAATAGAAGCATCTTCAAAAGCCCTATTCATCTTAATAAAATCTTCAAAAGTAGTATATATTTCATATGAATCATCAAGTGTTACAAAATCAAGAGCATCATTTTCAAGAGCAATAGTCATTACTTTATCTTCATCATAAGAATTTGGAACCACAATTATTCCTTTTCTTTCAAACATATAACTTACTGATCCATCTGTCCCTAAATTTCCTCCACGTTTTGTAAATGCACTTCTTACCATAGAAGCAGTTCTATTTCTATTATCAGTAAGACAATCAACCATAATAGCTACTCCATTTGGTCCATATCCTTCATATCTAATAAATTCATAATCTTCTCCACCAGCGCTTTTACTAGCCTTATCAATTGCAGCTTGTATCTTATCTTTTGGCATATTAGCTGCTTTAGCTTTATCTACTATCATTCTAAGTGATGGATTACTATCTACACTAGGATCACCACTTTTAGCAGCAACATATATTTCTTTTGCAAGCTTTTGAAATATTTTTCCTCTTTCAGCATCAATTAAACCTTTTTTTCTCTTAATTGTAGACCATTTAGAATGTCCACTCATAATATCACTCCTTAAATCCATAATAATTATACTACAAACTAGTTAAAAAGAAAACTATTTTTATAAAAAGCGTAGCTATGAAAGAAAGTTTTAAACTTCTTTAACAAGTTTTCCAATATAAACAAGTTGATTTAAAGAATCTTTACAAGTAGTTAAAATAATATATTTACCACTTTTAAACTTAGGTTTATCGATAAAACCAGATTTATTTTTAGTATAAAAATCTATTATTTTATAAAAATATTTAACGCCATCATAATAAAAAATAACCAAATCGTTTTTTTGAAGTTTACTAAGATTATTAAAATAAGAAACACTAGAATTACCACTATGAGAAGCGAGAATAAGCATACTATTTTCCTTATTTGGCATTTTAGAATCATTCAAAATCTCTATATTTTTATCAACATTATTATAAATACTATTATAACCATAAAGACCTTTTTTTAAGTTTATTTTAGGAATTTCAAGTACTGCTATATAATTTAAATCATCATTTTTCTTGTTAGTTTCTTCATTAAAAACATAAGAATCAATATCTATATTATCAATAACTTTTTTGATCTTTTTCTGCTCATTCAAATTAATACTTAAGTTAAACACTAAATATCCAAAAACTAGTACAAATCCCAAAACAATAAAAAATTTACCAATAATTAATCTATTTTTTTCTTTTTTCATATATAAACCAACTACTTCCAAGTAGAATTAATAATAAACCTCCTATAACTATTAAATTAATTTCATTTTTTAAAGTGTTTGGAACTTTTATAAATCTTTGATTAGTCATACTTACTCTTATTAATTCATTATCATTTACAAGTTCAAATAAAATAGTTTTTTCCTCTTTTAAATAACCTCTAAGCTCTTTTTCTTCGTATATATAATACTTTCCAGCATTAAGATTATTTATTTGTATTTTTCCATTTTTATCAGTCCTGCCATAGAATATATTCTTATTATCTTCTAGAGAAACAATTCTTACTAGAACACCCGCAAGCCTTTCTCCAGTAACAGAATCTATTTTATAAAACTCTAAAGTTCCTTTTTTTCTTTCATTTTGCATATTAATCTTAATTATTTTTCCATTTTCACTTACTTCAAAATATATCTTTTCAGTGTTTAATCTATAGTATTTAGGAGCTTCTTTTTCTATAATATAATACTTTCCTATTTCTAAATCAGAAACTTCTAGTACCCCTTCTTTATTTGTTTTACCAGTATAAAATAAAGTATTATCATCTTTATATATTTCAATTATTGCATTTGAAAGTCTTTTACCAGTATCTTTATCAGTTTTAATAAACTTTAGTTTACTTAATTTCAAATTACTAATATTTACTTTATAGATTTTACTTTCCTTTATATCAATTTCTATATCTTCAGAATAGACATATCCTAAAGAACCTTTAATTTGATGAATGCTATATTTTCCATAAGGAAGAGAAATTTGTGCTATTCCATTTTTATCAGTAGTTATCGTATCAATTACTTTACCAAATGAATCAATTACTTCAAAACTAGCACCTTCTTCCAAAGACATAACCTCTCCTGCTCCCCCCTTATTTTTACTTAGTATCACTTTACCAGAAATAACTTTATCTTTAACTTCTAAATTTATATTAGTACTATCTTTATTTATTTCAAATTCATAGGTTTTATCACTAAGCTCATACCCTATCGGAGCCTTAACTTCTTTTAGTTTATATTTACCATAATCTAAAATGGTTTTTCCATATCCCTTACTATCAGTAGTAATTTCTCCTACTTTTTTATCATTAGAATCATATATTTCATACACTGCATCTTTTAAAGTTGCTTCTCCTTGAGGAGTATTTTTATTAGATAATTCATCTATTTTTTGAAGATTAACAACCCCTCCAGTTACATTAACTTTAAATTGAAAGTATGGTAAATCACTAGGTATTCCTCTTGTAATTATATCTTGATAATTAGAACTAGTAAGAAGTGCAACTGGATTAATAATACCATTTCTAAAAGAATAATTAATTTCTTCATTTCCTTGCTTTATCGCAGTAATAGTAACTTTATTTCCGTTTTCCTTTATCAGAACAGTTTTAGGAACATTAACTCTAGAATAATCTTTTAAAACGTTATTGCTATCCGTTAAAGTAATAGAATCCCCTATTAACATATTCTTTGTAACACCTGCAAAACTTGAAACCTTTCCATGATTATTAACTAATTTATTAATTTCTGAAACCTCATCTTTGTAAAGATTCGTATTAGGTACACTATTTCTATTTTCTTTAAAAGTCCAAACAAGATCTGGCCTCATCACTCTCCATATTAAAACCTGCGTTATTCCATACCATTTTTTAGAAGTATGATCAACGCCTTCATTTTTATAACCATATCCATAAAAAGCAAGAAGGCGCACCTTATTATACTTTTCCTTAGTTAAATTAGATTTACCTATTATATTATTATCCCCAGTTATGTAACTAAAGGAACCAGCCGGAGCCTCTCCTAAAGGTAAAGCAGGATCAATACAATAATAAATATTACTATCAATCGAAGACTTTATAATCCAGCTATTATAATCCATCCATCTATTTGATTCCTCTGCAAAAACAGTAAAACCAGAATCAGGATGATATATATCATATAACTTACCATTATATGTCTCAGCATTAACATTATCACAAATAATAATTAAAACTAAAGCAAAAACAAACACAAAAACTTTTTTAATTTTTTTCATAATTTCCTCCTTTCCAAGACCACTATAAACTAAAAGAAAAAGGATGTAAAATGACCATTTAAAACATTTAAACAAAAAAATAAGAAGAAACATTAAATTTCTCCTTATACAATTTTATATTTTTAAAACATTTTCCTATCTAAAACTTTACATTTTATACTTTTTTATTTTTTTACGCTATGTTGTAGTTTTTGGGGGATGAAATGTGTAATCGTCATATACTTTGTT
>JBJEYJ010000179.1:0-4880 GCA_051886655.1 Bacilli bacterium
CACATTAACTTTAAGTACTGGAGAACAAATAGAACGAAATAAAGTAATGAAAAAACTAATAGACATGCTCTACGATAGAAACGATCACGATTTTAAACGTGGAACCTTTAGAGTTCGTGGAGACATAATAGAAATAATACCTACTTATGAAAATAAAAATGGTATCAGAGTAGAATTTTTCGGAGATGAAATAGATAAAATAAGCGAAATAGAAGTAATAACAGGAAAAGTGCAAAAAGTCCTAAAAAACATAACCATCTTTCCTGCAAGTCACTTCGTTACAAGCGAAGACAAATTAAAAGAAGCAATTAAAAGAATAAAAGAAGAACTAGAAATAAGATTAAAAGAGTTAAAACAAGATAACAAACTTCTAGAAGCGCAAAGACTAGAGCAAAGAACAAACTATGACATAGAAATGTTAACAGAAACAGGTTTTTGTAGTGGAGTAGAAAACTATTCTAGGCACTTAAGCGGAAGAAAAGAAGGAGAAACCCCAACAACACTAATGGATTTCTTCAAAAAAGACTATTTACTAGTAATCGATGAATCACATGTAACACTTCCTCAAGTAAGAGCAATGTATAATGGTGATAGAGCAAGAAAAACAACTTTAGTAGACTACGGATTTCGTCTTCCAAGTGCACTAGATAACAGACCATTAAAATTTGAAGAATTTGAAAATAAAATAAACCAAGTAATCTACGTTTCTGCAACCCCTGGAGATTACGAACTTGAAAAATCAGAAAACAAAGTAGATCAAATAATAAGACCAACTGGTCTTCTAGATCCAACCATTGAAATAAGAAAAACCGAAGGCCAAATAGATGATTTAATCGGAGAAATAAAAACAAGAAGAGAAAAAAATGAACGTGTACTAATAACAACCTTAACCATCAGAATGAGTGAAGAATTAACAAAATACCTAAAAGAACTAGACATAAAAGTTGCATATCTTCACTCGGAAATAAAAACTTTAGAAAGATTAAAAATAATAAGAGATCTAAGATTAGGAAAATATGATTGTATCGTAGGAATAAACCTTTTAAGAGAAGGTTTAGACATCCCAGAAGTAAGTCTAATTGCAATTCTAGATGCTGACAAAGAAGGATTCCTAAGAAGCGAAAGAAGCCTAATTCAAACAATAGGAAGATGTGCTAGAAACGCAAATGGTCACGTAATAATGTATGCAGATCATATAACTGACAGTATGAAAAAAGCAATAGAAGAAACATCAAGAAGAAGAAAAATACAAGAAGAATATAACAAAGAAAATAATATTACTCCAAAAACAATAATCAAAGAAATTGGGGAAGTAATATCAAACGAAGATGAAAAAGAACTAGAAAAAATTGAAAAAGACCAAAAAAATGATATAATAAATATAGAGAGCATAGAAAAAATAGAAGAAGAAATGAAAAAAGCAGCTAAGAATTTGGATTTTGAAAGAGCAATGGAGTTAAGGGATATACTACTGGAATTAAAAACAAAATAAGGAGAGAAGTATGGCCAAGAGAAAAATCAAAAAAAAGTTCAAGAAAAAAGTAAAAACATTATCTTTGGTGGTAGTAATATTAGTTTTGTTAGTCTTATCAGCCGGGGCAATAAAGTATTACTCAGTTTATAGTGAGGATTTAACTCCGATTGACGAAAAAAAAGAATATTATAATATATCAGATTTTGGTTTTGTAAGAAAACAAAGTAAAACAGACTACGACAAAGATGGGATAGATGACTATACTGAATACTTAAACGGAGAAAAACAATATGCCAAATGGAACCCATCATACATAAGCGAATATTATGCCGGAGGATACCCAGAAGTAGAAAAAGAAGGGGTATGTACAGATGTAATCTGGTATGCTCTTAAAACAGCAGGATACGATCTAAAAAAACTGATAGATAAAGACATAGAAGAAACCTACAAAAAAGGAACTTATAACATAGAGATAGTAGATCAAAACATAGATTTTAGAAGAGTAATAAATCAAGAAGTATTTTTTCAAAGATATGCAGAAAGTCTAAATACTGATTTTTATTCCATCGGAGACTTCATGCCTGGAGATATAATAACATTTGATGATTCTGCTCATATTGCCATGATTTCAGATAAATACAACATAAACGGAGTTCCTTATGTAATCCAAAATAGAGATGAAACACAAAAACAAAAAGAAGAAGACAGATTAGAAAAAACAGAAATGAAAGTAACAGGACACTATAGATTTACATACACAGATAAAATAGAAAACTTAATTAACAAAATAAAATAAAAAAGGAGTAGTAAAAATGGAAGAAATGCAAATTGAGCAAGAAATACAAAATATAAAAAAACGTAATCAAAGGGTAGAAAAAGATAAGGCGTGGGAAACAAGTATAACTCGTAGAGCTTGCATAATGATTCTAACCTACATAGTAGTGCTAGTTTATTCTTATATGGTTAAAAATATCACGAGTATTTGGCTATCATCATTAATACCAGTTATAGGATTTGCCTTATCAACATTATCTTTAAAACTAATAAGAAAAATTTGGGAAAAAAATAATAAAACAAGCTAATTTTAATAGAAATCATATCAACAAAAATGATTTCTTTTTTAATGAAAAATTGTAGTTTTAATAGTTTTTCATGCTAAAATATTTAAAATGTGTAATATTTATGATAAAATTAAAAAAGAGGTGCAGTATGAATAAAAAAGAAACGTTCAAAGATGAACTAGAATATATAAAAAACGAAGATTATAGAAAAAGTGCAGAAAATCTATTAGAACAAGTACCAGATTACTTTTTTGAAGTACCAGCTTCATCAACAGGAAAATATCATCCAAGTTTTTCTGGTGGAGAAAAGGGATTAATAAGACACACAAAAGTAGCGCTTAAAATAGCAAATGACATTCTCTCTTTAGAGTACACAAATGGACAATTTACTGAAAATGAAAAAGATTTATTATTAATATCAATATTATTTCATGACTGTCAAAAACTAGGAAATCCAAAAGAAAAATATACTAGATTTGATCATCCTTTGCTATCAGCGCAATTTATTAAAGAAAATCAAAACAAAACAACATTAACTGATGAAGAAATAAAATTGATCTGTAAAACAATATCATCACATATGGGAGAGTGGAACACTAGTAATTATAGTAATGTAGAATTACCAAAACCAAGCAATAAATATGAATTTTTTGTTCACATGTGCGATTATTTATCAAGTAAAAAATATTTAGATGTAAAATTCGATAAAAATAGCAACATAATTTTATAGGAAGTGAGAACAATGTTTAAAAAACAAAAAGAAGAAAAAATGATAATTGGATACTATAGTAAATCAGTATTTATAACATATTTAGGAGTAATAAGTGGTACAATAGGAATGTTTCTCGCATTTAACCATAAAATAACTTATGCCCTTATTTGCTTAGTAATATCAGGTATTTGTGACGCCTTTGATGGAAAAGTAGCAAGAAAATGTAAAAGATCAAATGAAGAAAAATCATTTGGAATTCAAATAGATTCCTTAGCAGATATGGTATCATTTATATTTTTACCAATAACAATTTTTTATGGATTAGGATACACCTCATGGTATAACATAGTAATTTTTGCAATGTTTACCCTTGGAGGAGTAATAAGACTAGGATACTTCAACGTAATCGCAGATGAAAAAGGAAAAGATGGTCCTATAAAATATTACAGTGGTCTTCCTGTGACAGCAAGTGCCATAATATTTCCAGTGGTATATATAGCAAAACATTTCATAACAGCACCAGAATTTGCAATCATATATACACTTACAATGTTATTTATAGCAATATTATATGTATTAAATTTCAAAATAAAAAAACCAACCCCAGGAGTAATATATTTCTTTGTAGCAGGAGGAGCTATACTCTCAGTAGTATTGTACCTTTTAGCAAGATGAAGTATTACATAAGAAAAACAGATGAACTAATAAATATTAAAGATAATAAATCTTTAATATTTTTATATAAAACAATTCCTGGACGAATAATATTGAAATTAATAACAAAACCCATTTTTTCAAAACCTATGGAAAAATTAACAAACACCAAAACATCTAAAATATACATAAAAAGATTCATAAAAAATAATAACATCAAAATAACTGATTACGAAAAAAAAGAGTATGAATCATTTAATGACTTTTTCACAAGAAAAGTTAAAAAGTCAAAAAGAAATCAAAGATCTACAAAAAAACAGTTAATATCTCCCTGTGATTCCAAAATAACTATTTATAAAATAGATGATAAATTAACAATAAATGTTAAAAACTCAAAATACACAATAGAAAGTTTAATTAAGGAAAAACCTAGCAAAGAATTTAAAAATGGAATATGCATAGTTTTAAGACTTTCCGTTGAGGATTATCATAGATATCACGCTTTCGATAATTATGAAGTTTTAAAAAACAAAAAAATAAAAGGACTACTTCATACAGTAAATCCAATAAGTTACGAAAATTACAAAGTTTTCACCGAAAACCAAAGAGAAGTATCACTACTAAAAACAGAAAACTTTAAAGAAGTTTATCAAATAGAAGTCGGAGCACTAAACATCGGAAAAATTCATAATAAAAAAGAAACAAAATACAAAAAATATGATGAAAGAGGATATTTTTCCTTTGGAGGCTCAACAATAGTACTACTATTTCAAAAAGATACAGTAAAAATAGACAAAGATATAGAAAACTGGTCAAAGAAGAATATTGAAGTAAAAGTTGAATATGGAGATGTAATAGGACATAATATCTAATTTAATTAGAATTATGTTTTTTTACTTAACAAAATTTTCAAAACAAAAAAAGTGTTAAACATTAGTTAAAATGTATACGATTTTTAATATAGATAACAAACAAAGGT